>JAXGLO010000001.1:1645000-1836560 GCA_040769125.1 Thermoleophilia bacterium
GGAGTTCGTCCGCGACATCTGAGGCACGCGGCCGCCGCCTCCCCGGAAGCCGAAGCGGCGGCCACGGGTGGCGCCTCGCCCGATCGCTACTGCAGGCCGTCGAGGTCGATCAGCTCGTCTGCCGCGAAGGCGCGGGTCGTGCGCCTGCCGAGCACCCCGTCGATCTCGAGCGGCGAGATGCCGGTGCCGGGCCGCTTGCAGTCGAGATCCGCATCCTCAAGGACGCGGCCGGCGGGGAGGTCGCGCGCGGCCACGATGCTCCGCCTGGCGTACGTGCGTGCCTCCATCTCCACGTCGGTCATCTCCGCGTACGGCCACGTCTGCGTCCAGGCGTCACGACACTTCTTGACAAGCCGGCAGAGACCTCCCTGATCCACGGCGTGGCCGTGATCGTCGTCGGGCAGCGCCTTGTTGAGCGTGTAGTGCTTCTCGATGATGCGCGCACCGAGGCCGACGGCCAGGGGGCACGCCAGCTCGGACTCCTGCGGCCGCGTGTGATCGGAGTAGCCGATGACGAGATCAGGGAAGGACTCCCGCAGGACGGAGATACGGCGCAGGTTGGCCGCCTCGAGAGCGGTGGGATAGGCCAGGGTGCAGTGGAGCAGCGCCAGCGGGCAGCCGCTCGGCCGGAGCGCCTCGACGGTACGCCTGATCTCCTCGAACGTCGACGCCCCCGTCGAGAGGAAGATCGGCTTGCCGAAAGACGCGACCACGCGCAGCAGCGGCAGGTCGGTGATATCGGCCGAGGCGATCTTGAACGCCGGCATGCCGAGGTCGTTGAGCATGCGTGCGGCATCCGGGTCGAACGGCGTCGAGAGCAGCATGATGCCGAGCCCGGCGGCGTAGTCGAAGAGCTCGGCGTAGTCGGCGGGCGTGAGCCGCGAGCGCTGGACGAACACGTCGTACTGGGTCTGGTCGCCGGCGCCGCGCCAGTATGTAGGCGCCCAGCGGGTGGTGAGCCGGCCGGCGTCGTACGTCTGGAACTTGACCGCGTGGGCGCCGGCGATACGCGCCTGCCGCAGGTACTCCTTGGCGAGCTCCGGGCTGTTGTAGTGATGCACACCGGCCTCGGCCATGACGAACGGCTCGTAAGAGTCCCCGATGAGCCTGGCCCCGAGCTGGATGACGGACCGCTCCACAGTCACTCCTTCCTCTTGCGCAACGCCTGTGCGGCCGCCATCAGATCGGCCACGATGCGGCGATTGGATCGGTCGCGTACCGCCGCCAGCATGCGCGCGCGCATGGCCGCCCTGAGACGGGTATCGTGCACGAGGAGGGCGACGTGCTCGGCCAGCGTGCTCACCGTCACATGCTTCCCGAGCCCGAGATTGGTCACGCCGAACGGGCTCGAGGCATGAGTGTGCATGAGCTCGCGCATGTTCTGGCACAACGCGATCGTAGGCACGCCCTGCGTCATGAGCTCCGTGACCGTGCGCCCGGCGCTCGTCACCGCGATGTCGCAGTCGTGCATGATCACGGCAAGATCGGTCACGGCCCGCAGGACGGTGCCGTTGAGGCCGTACTCGGCCAGATCGACCTGCCCGTGCGGATAGCCCGGGCCGAGCACAACGGTGACCTCGCCCGCGAACCCCGTCTCCGCGATCGCGCTCAGCGCCTTGGCCGTGAGACCGCTCGGGTCGGCGCCGCCGAAGGTAACGAGGATGCGACGCACCTCCGGCCGCAGATCCGCCGGCGGAGCGACTCTCTCGAACTGGGGGCCGAGCACGGCGTAGCGGACTCCGTACCAGTGGTTCTCGGCGGCGTACAGATCGGTGTACAGGTCGTTGATGACGATGTCGGCGAGCTGCGAGCCCGGACCGAGGTCCTCCACCGCGACGAGAAACGGGGTGAGCGACCGGATGGGCGACATGTACGCCTCGTCGGTGTCGAGCATGTCGACGACGACGACGTCGGGCGCGAAGCGCTCGAGGCAGCCGAGGAAGTCCTCCTCGTCGGCGACGGTCTCGACGGCGACATCGTGACTGCGGAGGAAGTCGGCGCCGAGACGATGCGCCTCGTCGTCACGCGTGAACACGCGCACGTCGTGATCGTGAAGCTCGAGATAGAGCGCGTAGGCGCGATAGACGTGGCCCATGCCGAGGTCGGGGCCGGCGTCCGCGCGGATCGCGATGCGACGCCGGCTGACATGGAACTCGGCCACCACCCAGTCGCCGTAGGTGTCGATGTCGAGCCCCTCGACGGGCCCCAGCTCGACGAGCGCGACCGGCTCGACGATCCGGGTGCCGCGGGCGATGATCTCGCCGATGCGGGCGCCGATCATGCCGCCCGTCTCGACGTAGGACGCCGGCAGCCACTGGCGGTTGACGCGCGCGGAGAACAGAGGCGAGGGGTTGCCCTGCTCATCGCGCGTCCAGCGAAGGCCTCGATCGTCGCGCACCGATACCACACTGCCCGCACCTTCGGCGAAGCGCGCCGCCGCCTCGCAGAGCGATGCGGCGCGCAGAAACGGGCTCGTCGGCTGCACCGTGATGAGGACGTCGTCGGCGACGGCGCCGCGCTGGAGCGCCCAGCGAGCGACGTCCACGGCGACATCGTCCAGCGTGCTGCGATCGTCGGCCAGCTCGGGTGACCGCCGGTGAACAACCGCGCTGCCCTCGACGATGTGCGCGATCAGGGAGTCGTCCGTCGAGACGATCAGCCGCTCGCGCGGGACGACGCGAGAGAGCTCGTCGAGCACGTGCCTGATGAGCGGCCGTCCGGCTAGCGGGCGGAGGTTCTTGCCGCGGATGCCCTTCGAGCCTCCGCGCGCGGGCACCAGGACCCAGACGCCGCTCATGCTGCCCGGATCTGTCATGCGGAGCCTCCCCCTCGTCTGTTGACCGCCGCTCGCCTGGGCGCCCCAGGCGAGCTCGCACTGCGAAGCATAGCTCACAGCGCCCGGCAGGCACGCACCGCCGGCCGGGCGATCGGCAGCGGCGAATGCGCGATAGTATCGTTAGCCGTCGTTCGGCCATCACAGGGAGAGCGCCACACCCGTGCGCAAAGAGATCACCCGCATATTCAAGGACTCCACGGTCTACGGCCTGGGCTCCCTGCTGCCACGCGCGGCGGCGATCATCCTGACGCCGATCTACACCACCTATCTCTCGCCCAAGGATTACGGCATCTACTCGTTCGCGCTGATGCTGGCGACCATGACCGGGGTCATCATGATGGTGGGCCAGCCGGGCTCTCTCACCCTCTTCTACCGCCGGACGGTGGGAGACCCGCACGAGAGAGGCTCCCTCGCCTTCACCGTCTTCTGGTTCGTGATGGCCTTCGCCGGCGTCCTGCTGGGCATCGGCTTCCTCGTGGGCCCGAAGATCGCGCCCGTCATCACAGGCTCCAAAGAGATCCCCTTCTACCCCTATCTCGCCATCGCTCTGCTCATCGCCTTCACCAACGCTCCCCAGGCGCTGCAGCAGGCCGTCAACCGGGGCCTCGGGCAAGCCAAGACCTTTACCGCGTTCCAGCTCTCCGCATGGGCGATCAACACCGGTTTCACCCTCTACTTCGTCGTAGCTCTGCGCGAAGGCGCCTACGGCTCGCTCAAGGGCAGCCTCGCCGCGCCGTTGCTCATCATGCCCGTCGCGATCTTCGTGCTGGTGCGGCGCTGGGAGCCCCGCTTCTCCATGACCTTGCTGAAGCGCTCGCTGCGGTTCGGCCTGCCGCTGGTGCCACACTACTTCGCCGGCTGGATGCTCACGTTCTTCGATCGCTACCTCCTGATGCGCCTCAGCACGGCGACCCAGGTCGGCCTGTACTCGCTGGCCTACAGCTTCGGCATGATCTTCAACCTGTTCTGCAACGCCATCAGCACGGCCTGGCAGCCGATCTACTACGACCTCGCCGACACCGCCGAGGGGAGGATCAAGCTCCCCAGGCTCATCACGGTCTACTGCGCCGCGATCGCCGGCCTGGCGATCGTCTTCACGTTCTTCGCCCCGAACCTCCTGGTGGTGCTGGCCAACCAGCGGTTCCACTCCGCCGCACCGGTGGTGCCGGTCATCGCCGGCGGCTACTTCTTCTTCGCGCTATACATGATCGTCTCCACACCGATCTTTCACGCCCGCCGCACGGCGCTGATGCCGGTGATCTCGAGCAGCGCGGCAGTCGTCAACGTTCTCTTCAACCTCGTTCTGATCCCGCGGTTCGGGATCATGGGGGCGGCGTGGGCGACGTTCGCCGCCTACCTCTGCATGGCCTCGGCCTCCCGATTCGCCTGCTGGCGGTTAAATCGGAACGTCTTCGAGAACCGCAAGATGCTGGCCGTGATCGCCATCTACCTGCTGGCGATGGCCGCCGCCCTCGGCCTGACGGCCCTCCGCCCTCCGCTCTGGATCGACCTGCCGGTCAAGCTCGCGCTCCTGCCGGCGTTCTTCGGACTCCTGATCGCGGCGCGCGTCGCGACATGGCGTGAGCTGAAGGACTTCGTGCGGCGGCGGCCGCGGCGCAGCACGAAGACACGAAGCCTCGAGGATGAGGAGGCGGAGCTGAAGCAGCGCTCGACGGAAGAGGCCGCCGCATCTCCAGACGACACCGGCTTCACGCCCGGCGACCAGTGCTGACGCAGCGGCAGGCGCAGGCGCCCCAGGGTGCGGCCGCTACCGGCCTGTGGGCCGCTCGGAGCCTGCGGCGCCTTCGCGGGTCGCCGAGAAGCACTCATCGAGCCGTGCGTACAGCTCCTCGCGTGACCGGAAGAGGTTGCGCTGGTATTCGCCGACGGACTCCGGCAGGAGGTTGCCGAGGGCCGGATCGTCGTAGACGTACATGAACGACCGGTCGAGGCCGAGATCGATGCGCTCCCAGATGGTGCTCGAACGCAGCGCGATCGCGACGTCGGCCTCGAAATGAGAGCTCCGCGAGCTACCCGGGCGGTCGTCGATCGTGACGAGATCGCCGTCAGCGATGTTCCGGTACGGTGGCTCAATGCCGTGATCGTGCAGGAGGCGCCGCTCGTACGGGTGCATGTACACGCGCAGCGTGCGACGGCGCGAGCGGGCGTAGTCGGCGAGCCACCCCAGGACGAGCTCCGAGTACTGTTCGTACACGTTGCCGCGGTACGCGCCGGCCCGCACCTGCGCGATGTCGGACGCCCAGTAGGATCCGTCGATGCGCGCCCAGTCGCCGGTAGCGAAGAAGCCGATGTCGTAGACCGGCGGCGCGGCCGTGAGGCCGGCACGCTCGACGACGTGCTCCTGCGAGCGATACAGCGTCTCACGTGCCTTGAACCACCCCTGCCGGGCGAAGTAGGCGACCTCGGGGATATTGACCTTGGAGGTGACCACCGCGACCGCCGGGACGTGCAGATACCGCTGGTTGCCGTAGAGCGGCATGCTCTGGAAGACGACGTGCGTCTCTATGCCCGTATGGCGAACGAGGAAGGTGGCCACCTCGTAGCTGCGGCGGTCGAAGAGCAGGAAGACGAAGGCGTCGTCGATCTGGTCGAGCGCCTGGGCGAAGGTGTGGGCCGTGGCGAACACGTCGCCCCACCAGCGGTAGCGGCCGGACGGGTCGAAGAGAGCGGCGACGGCACAGCAGCGCGCCTGAAGCCGCAACCTGCGCGCTGCCCTCCGCTCTCGCTCCGTCATGCGCCTCGGTCCGCCCTCGCCGGTGAGAAGGTCGGCGACGAAGAAGTCGACGTCGCGGCCGAAGTGCTCGCGCATGAAGCCGGCGCGCGCGGCGCGGACACCCGAGTCGCGCGCGCCGGGATCGTAGACGACGGTGCGCGCGCGGGGCGAAGCCGGCGCGCGCGCGGCGCGCCCGAGACGCACGAAGGCGATGTAGAGAAACATCGCCCGGTCCTTCAGCCAGCTCGGCTCATCGTACGGAAGCACGCGCGGCTCGAGCGCCCGCTCGAAGAGCTCGAGGTCCGTGTCGCCGGCGTTGAACAGCCGCAACAGACGCCGCCGGACGTTCATGCGCGGGACCTCGCCCGTAACCGGGAGACCCGCGCGGCCTGCTGACGCAAGCCGTTCACTCGAGCGGAGCGACCCGGCCCTGCGCGCTGGCCGACTTGCCGGCCTTGAAGCGACGGCCGGCGAGAGACTTGGCCGGCAGGGCGAGCTCCGTAACCGGCTCACCATCGAGGGAGACCCCGCCCTGCTTGATGCGGCGGCGCCACTCGGAGCGCGTCTGGCCGAACCAGCGCTCCATGACGGCGGGCAGGAAGACCGTATTGCCCTCCTCGATGTCGCCCGGTTCGAGGCGCAGCTCCTGGAGATCGCCGGCCGCCTCGCGACGCCGGAAGACCGCATCGAAGTGCTCCTCGGCGGCGGCCGCCGTCTCGGCGCCCGCGAGACGCGTGATGATCTCGAACGCCAGGCGCGCCTTGACGTCGCGCGGGTTTTCGTCGCCCGACGCAAGCGCCGCCTCCAGCCGCACGAGCTCGTCGGCGTGGTGCGGCGTGAGCAGGCGGTAGTAGGTCATCATCGCGGCATCAGGGATGCTCATCACCTTGCCGTAAATGTCGCGCGGGTCCTCGGTGACGCCGATGTAGTTGCCGGTGCTCTTGCTCATACGCTCGACGCCGTCGGTGCCGGGCAGGATGTCGAGAGTCATGATCGCCTGCGGCGCCTGCCCGAAGTACGTCTGCAGATCGCGCCCCATGAGGAGATTGAACTTCTGGTCGGTGCCGCCGATCTCCATGTCGGCACGCACGGCGACGGAGTCGTAGCCCTGGGCCAGCGGGTAGAGCATCTCGAGCATGCTGATGGGCCGGCGCTCGGCCCAGCGCTTGGCGAAATCGTCCCGCTCGAGAATGCGCGCCACGGTGGTCGTGGAGGCGATCTCGAACAGCTGCTCGGTGGTGAGGCCGGCCAGCCACTCGCCGTTAAACCGGATGTCGAGCTTGGCAGGATCGTCGTCGAGGATGAGAAACGCCTGCTCCTGGTAGGTCTTGGCGTTGGCGTCGATGACGCCGGGATCGAGCCGCGGACGCGTCTTGCTGCGCCCGGAGGGATCGCCGATGCGCGCCGTGTAGTCGCCGATGATGAGCACAGCCACATGACCGGCGTCCTGGAACTGCCGCAACTTGTTGAGGACGACCGTGTGGCCGAGGTGGATGTCGGGGGCGGTGGGGTCGACGCCGAGCTTGATGCGCAGCGGCCTGCCCTCGCGCTCAGCCTGCTCCAGCTTCGCGGCGAGAGAGCCCTCGGGGAGCACCTCAACGGCGCCCACCAGCAGGTCGTCAATCAGGGATCGGTCGATCACAGGCAGGCCTCCGGACGGGGGACGCGGTGGCCTCACGGCCGCCGCGCATGATACCACAGGGCCGGCGTCACGGACGCCGTCCGGTTGCGGCGCCGAGGAGCACTGCTGATGCGGCGCCGGGTCGCCGTGAGCGGCGGCGAGGACCGCCGCGGGCGCACCGCCGGAGACCGTTCAGGCAGCGAGGAACGCCGCAGGTGCACCGCCGGAGGCTGCTTGGGCGACCCCGTCGCCGCGGGCGCACCACCGAAGGCTGCTCAGACGACCCCGCGAAAGAGATGACCGGTGGTGCTGCGCTCCCGCGAGGCGAACGCCGCCAGAGCCTCCAGGCCGCCGCGCTCGAAGGCGTCACGCTCGGTCGCGTCGAGGTCGGCCTGCACGACGTGGAACGTGCTCACACCCGCGGCCTGAAGCTCGTCGAGAGCGCCAGCCAGGTTGGTGACCCGCGCGTTGTAGAGCCGCGTCCCCGTGCGATCGACGTCGCCGAGGAACACATACCCCTTGGTGTCCTCCAGTGCCACGCCGACGCGCGCCGCGCCCTCCGGCGGAGCAAAGATGCCCTCGGCGCGGCCGAGCTGGTCGCGGGTGTGCAGGACCTGCTGGCGCCCGAAGACGAGGGCTTCGAGGGCGGGCTCGCGGCTGGCGCCCGCTGCGATGGCAGAGCGCACCGCCGAAAGCTCACTCAAGGCGGTCTCCGGTGAAATGACCACCGCATCCGGTGAGCGGCCGGCGAGGCGCTCCGCCACGCCGGCGGCGAGCCCGTTGAGGCCCTGGAGCGGGTATTCGAGGATCAGGCGAACCTCACTGGGGAGCGCGGACTCGGTCGCGGCGAGCAGCCCGAGGTGGCGCGCGCAGACGCCCTGCCACGGCAGGGCGAGGAGCGCGCGCCACCACTCCTCATCGGCATCGAAAAGGATCTCCGGAAGCCGCAGCCGCAGGGGGCGGCCCGAAGAGCGCAGCTCCTCGGCCGCCGCCGTCACGGCGGCAACCGAGTCGGGGACCGTGACGTCCAGGCACAGCTCAGTCACCCCGGGCGCCGGCAACGGCCGCTCGCCAGGGCGAAGGACGAGCACGATGCCGGGATCGGACGGGACAAGACGGGCTTCGGACGCAGCTGCCACGGCCCCGCCTCGAGACGGGCCTCCACCTGCTGCGACGGCCCAGTACCCGCCGGCGGCACGACGCCCGCCGGCGGCCCGGTACCCGCCGGCGACGCGCTGCTCATCGAGGGCCGCCAGCGCCCGCCGGCGCAGGCCCTTGAGCTCGCCGACCGAGAGGAAGAGCCCCTCGGGCACGGCGAACTCGAGAGCGGCGAGCCGGTACGGCGTGCCGCCGAGCGCGCCCAGCGCCTTGCGAGCGCCCTCCTCCGTGAGAGACGCCGTACGCGCCGCGCCGAGCGGCGACAAGGAGGTGACCGTGACGCTCGTTGTTGGCCGCTCCCACCCGCCGGATGCCGCGCTGGCCGGCGTCGGCGGGCGCCCTCCCACGGCGGCCCGGCCGACCGGCTCGACGATCAACGTGGCCGGCTCATCTTTGACGCCCGTCAACCTCATACGCACATCGAACGGGCGAAGCGCCACGCGCCCCGCCTCGAGGTCGCGGGCCAGAGCGCCGGCGTCGGCGGCCGCCAGGCGGAAGAGCCGATCCTTGACCGCGACCCGCTCCCGCACCACCAGCCTCAACCGGCGCTCAGCGCCTTCCGCAAGACGCACCGGCTCAGATTGGCCCCAGGGCGTGTACAGGTAGACGACGTCGCCGGCGGCGACGGGACGGAAGAGGCGCACCTCCACCTCTCCGCGAGCGTCGTCGACGCTCGCCACGCGGCCGACGAGGACACCGCGGTGGCCGCCGCGACCGCCGCTGCGCACCTCATGGTGGCGACCCTCGAGATGGGCCGTCGTGAAGCTCCTCGAGAAGCTCTGCTCGAGGAGCTCGGTCCACTCCGGACGAACGGCGTAGCCGTCGGGATCGGTGAGGGCGGCGTCGAGCGCCTCACGGTAGATCGCCGTGGTGACCCCGACGTAGGCGGCATCCTTCATCCGGCCCTCCACCTTGAACGACGTCACGCCGGCGGCGAGCAACCGCGGCAGCGCGCCGATTGCGGCGAGGTCGGAGGTCGACATGACGCGCGTGGGCGACTGGTGCATCGGCATGACCCCGGACGTGGTGGACTCGGTCGACATGACGCGCGTGGGCTGCCGGGCTCCATCGTCGCCCCCCGACGCCCGGCGCAGGCAGTAGCGCAGACGGCAGGACTGGCTGCACCGCCCGCGATTGCCGCTGCGACCGCCCACCATGCTGGCCAGAAGACAGTCGCCCGAGTAGCTGTAGCAGAGAGCCCCGTGCACGAACGCTTCGAGGTCGAGGCCGTGGCGGTGGAGACCGGCGATCTCGGCGAGGCTCAGCTCACGGGCGAGAATCGCCCGTGAGAAGCCGAGGCGAGCCAGCGCACCGAGCTGCACCGACGAGTGCGTGTTGAGCTGCGTGCTGGCGTGGAGCGGAAGATCCGGGTACGCCTCGCGCACGCGCGCGGCGAAGCCGAGATCGGCGACGATGACGGCGTCGAGGCCGGCCCTGTAGGGCGCCTCCAGCGCCCCGATGGCCGGCCCGACCTCCTCGTCCTTGAAGAGAACGTTGAGCGCCGCATAGGCGCGCGCCCCCCACAGGTGAGCCGCCTCCACGGCCTCCACGGCGGCGTCGCCCGCGAAGTTGCCGGCGAAGGCCCGGGCGTTCCACCGCTCGAGACCGAAGTAGACGGCGTCCGCGCCGGCGGCGAGGGCCGCGCGCAACGCGCGCGGCCCTCCGGCCGGCGCCAGCAGCTCCGCCCGTGACTGCGCGGGCATCCACCCCGCGAGCGCAGACATCTCCCCTGCCGCCCCCCGGCCTTCTGGCGCCTCTCGCCTCAGGGCGCAGGGATGGCGCCCGGCTCCTCGGCGAGCACCCCGCCGCGCTCGTCACGATGCACCCGGGTGAGCCCCGATGTCGCGATCGTCCGCACCCCGCCGCGCTCGAGCTCGTCGAGGAACAGGTTGATGCCGAGCGAGTCGCTCGCCATGTGGCCCGCGATGACGACATGCATGTCGTGCTTCTCGGCCTCCTTGCGCAGCTCCGGCCCCATGTGCATGCCGACGATGGTGCCGACGCCCGCGTCGGCCAGCTTCTCCATCACCTTCCTGGGGCCCTCGGTGCCGCCGGTCATGTCGACCCAGATCTTCCCGGCGCGCGCGCCGGGGCTGCTCTTGCCGATGTACGGGCCGGCCCCCTTCTGTGCCGCGATACGGTACTCGGGGATCTCGAGCAGCGCCTGCTGAATATCCTCGATGAGCTTCGGCTCGCGCTCGGCGAAGTACCGCGAGAGGTACCTGACGACGAGGTTGTCGGTGGGCGTGTGGGCGGAGAAGAACGGGATCTCAAGCAGGCGGGCCGCATCGATCGCCTGGTCGTAGTTGAGCGGCATGAAGCGACGCCGGACCTCGTCCATGCGCTCGGCGATGAACCGCTCGCCCATCTGGATCGGAACACCGAGCGTCGCCCAGATGTCGGCCTGCACCTCCATGACGCCGTCGAGCCTGGTGAGACCCCAGCCCTCGGGGTGGTGCGTGTAGATCGCGTCGATCGGCATGCCCTTCTCGCGCAGGCGGTCGGCAAGGAGCACCTCGCCGGTGTTCATGTCGATACCGCCCAGGAGCAGCTCGACCTCGGCCTCGGGGTCACCCACGTAGATGCGCGTGTCATTGAAGGGGTTGACCAGCGCCTCAGGGTCGGCCAGCGCCCTGAGAGCCTCGGGGAGCTGCTCGTGGCTCCGCCGCCGGCGAGCCAGGAAGTCGTCGACGCCCTCCTTGCCGCGAGGGTCGGCCTCGATACCCATACGCACGGCGGTCTCGTAGATCTCGCGTAGCTTCACGATGGTCCTTTCTTCGGCGATCGGCGGCGCTGTGCATGCCGCGCCGGCGGCCGCGGGAGCATGCTCGTAGCGTCTATTGTTTTACCTACGCCCGCCAAAGCGCCACCCAGGCAGCGCGGCCAGAGGTGCCTCAGCGGCGCAGCCGGGCAGGAGGAGCCGCCACATCAGCGGCCCGCTGCCCGCGGCAGCGGCCGCGAAAGGAAGCGGCTGCCGGCGTCCACGAAGCGCCACAACAGCCCATTGCCGCGAACGCCGATGCGCGGAGTCGTGACGATGCGCGGCGCTCCCGCCGCCCATGCACGCGGATCGCCGGCGGTGGCCGCAGCGGCCGCCTCGCCGGGGCGCGGCAGAATGGCCAGCGGCTCCCGCCACACCGGCAGGCCGTTGTGCTCGCGCCCTATGCCGAGCGCCTGGGTAAGCCGCGCCGGACCGCTGCAGAGCAGGCGAGGGTCGGCCATGCCGCGCCGCGCGATCATCTCCTCGATGCCGTGGTCCGGTTCGAGCGCCCGCAGCAGGACTCCCGCGCCCGTCCCCTTCGCCTCACAGGCGACGTTGCCGCAGAAGTGCATACCGTAGATGAAGTACACGTAGAGATGACCCGGCGGCCCGAAGAGCACCGCGTTGCGCGCAGTCCTGCCGCGGAATCCGTGGCAGCACGGGTCATGCTGGCGATACGCCTCCGTCTCGACGATGCGGCCGCCGACCCCCTGGAACAGGAAGGTGCATCCGACGAGGTCGCGGGCAACATCGAGGGCGGAGCGCGCGAAGAACGACTGCGGAAGCGAGACGGTCATGATCATGATCGCAGAGGCCGGGCGGGCGGAGCTACCCCTCGCGCAGTCGACCGAGGTACCGTTTGAGCGAGGGCGCCCTGGTGACGGGCTCAACGGCCATGAGGAGCGTGTCGTCGCCGGCGATCGTACCGGGGACGTCGGCGTGGCTCAAAGTGTCGATCTGCCGGCTCACGGCCGCCGCCGAGCTGAACTCGCGCTGGGTGCCAACCTCGCCCTCCTGCATCACCCGCTGGATGAGTCTCTGACGCTGCGCCCTGTCCATTCGCTCGTCCTCAGACCTGCGGCCCGGAGCGCCGCGGCGGGCTCCGTCGCCGATCGACGCAGGCCGCTACATGGCTACACAGTATACGTGAAGCGACGCACAGGCCTGCAGGCACGAGCACGTCCCGGAGCGAACCGGGAGAGACGCCCTCACCTGCTGCCAGGACCCGCCAGCAGGTCAGCGCAGAGACGCCGCCAGCTCGCGCTTCAGCGCTTTGACGATCTTGGCCCGCACGCCGGCGATATCCTTCTCGCCGAGGGTGCGCTCCTGCGACCGCATAGTCACGCGCAGCGCCAGCGAGACCTTGCCGGCAGGCACCGGCTCGCCCTCGTAGACGTCGAACACCCGCACCCCGCGAACCAGCTTGCCGCCGGCTCTCGCCGCCAGGGCGACGACGTCGGCGGCCGGCACATCGCGGTCCACGATCACGGCGAGATCCTGAGCGGCCGGTGGGTAGGCGCCGAGATCCTCGAAGGCGCGAGCCGGAAGCGCGACGGCTGCGAGGCGATCCATCTCGAATACGGCCGCGTACAGCCCCAGACCCTCGAGGTCGTAGGCCGCCGCCACATCGGGGCGCACCCGGCCAAGGACGCCGACGCCGGCGGCGCCGGGGACGCTCACGACGGCCGCCTCGCCGGGGTGCAGATACGGATGCTCGGCCGACGCGTCGCCCAGGGGCACGAAGGTCCCCACGAGACGCAGCCTCCGCAGCACCGCCTCGACGACCCCCTTGAGGGTGAAGAAATCGGTGGGCCGGGCAGCGCCCGTCCAGGCATCCTCCTCCGCCGGCGCGCTGAGAAGGATGGCGAGCGCCTCCGGCTCGTGCGGCAGCACCGCCCCCGAAGCCCCAGCGTACTCGGGCGCAGCCATTGCCCACTCTTCCCAGAGATACACGCTGCCGAGCTCGAAGATGTTCGGGGGATCGTTGAGATGCGCGATGTTGGTGCGCACGGCGCCGAACAGGCCGGGCAGCAGCGACGTGCGCATGACGGCCTGCTCGGCCGACATGGGGTTGCTCAGCCGTACGGGCCGCCGGCGAACGTCGCCTTCCGGCAGCCCGAGCGGCGCCACGGCGTCCTCGGCGACGAAGGTGTACGTGATGACCTCCGCCAGCCCACAGGCGGCCAGGGCGCCTCGCGCCATCCGCCGCACCTGCTGGAGCCGTGTGAGACCGCCCGCCGTCGTGCTGGCGGGCAGCGACTCGGTGGCGCGCTCGTACCCGACGATACGCCCCACCTCCTCGATGAGGTCGACCTCGCGCTCGAGGTCCGGACGGAAGGTCGGCGGCGCGACCGTCCACTCCTCGGGGGCCTCGTCTACCGCGCACTCAAGGCGTCTGAGGATCCCGGCCTGCTCCTCCACAGGGATCTCATAGCCGAGCAGGGCGTCGCACCTGGCTGGCCGGTAACGCACCCGCGCCGCCGGCGCGGGTGCGCGGCCGGCCTCAACGACGCCCGGCGCCACAGAGCCGCCGCAGAGCTCGGCGAACAGCCGGCTGGCGAAGTCGAGCGCGCCCGGCACCAGACTCGGGTCGAGGCCCTTCTCGAAGCGGTTGCTCGCCTCACTGCGGATGCCGGTGTGCATCTCGGTGCGCAGAATGCTCGGCCCGCTGAAGTTGGCGGCTTCAAGGACGACGTCGGTCGTCGAGGCATCCACTTCGGCGTCGACGGCGCCGAACACGCCGGCGATCACCAGAGGCTTCTCGACGTCGGCGATGACCAGCATCTGATCGTCGAGCGTGCGTTCGACCCCGTCGAGGGTAACAATCCTCTCCCCCGCTTTGGCGCGGCGGGCGATCAGCGTGCCACCGCCGATCCTGGCGGCGTCGAAGGCGTGCAGCGGCTGACCCCAGCCGAGCATCACGTAGTTGGTGACGTCGACGACGCTGCTGATGGGCCGCATGCCGGCGCGCATGAGCCGCGCCTTGAGCCAGGGCGGAGAGTCGGCGACGGTGACCCCGCGGATGACGCGCGCCGCGTAGCGCGGACAGAGGTCGGGGTCGGCGATCTCGACGGCGATCGACTCCTCGGCGGGGGCGCCTTCCAGCACCGCCGGCGCGGCGATGGGCGGCGGCTCAAGCCTGGCGCCGGACGCCGCCGCGACCTCGCGGGCGATGCCGTAGATGCTGAAGCAGTCGGGGCGGTTCGACGTGAGCTCGAGCTCGAGCACCGCCTCGCTCACCGGAAGGTGATCCTGCAGCGGACTGCCGACCGCCCAGTCGCCCGGGAGGACGACGATGCCCGGGCTCGACTCCTCGAAGCCGAGCTCCGCCTCGCTCATCATCATGCCGTCACTCTCTACACCGCGCAGACCGGCCTTCCTGATCTTGAGGCCGTTCTCGAGCGTGGCGCCGCTGAGGGCCACCGCCACCGTGTCGCCGGCGGCGAAATTGGTGGCGCCGCAGACGATCTGGCGCACGCCGCCGGCGGCCTCGCCGACGTCGACTGTGCAGACGCTCAGTCTGTCGGCGTTGGGATGCTTCTCGCGGGTGAGGACCCTGCCGACGACGAAACGGGCGAGATTCTCCGGGTCACGCGGCGCGCCCGCCCAGTGGACGGCCTCCACCTCGGTGCCCGACATCGTGAGCAGCTCGGCGAGCTCCTCGACGGAGCCCTCCCAGGCCACATACTCCTTGATCCATCCGAACGGGACTTTCATGACGCCGGCCTCCTCTCAGAACTGCCGCAGGAAGCGGACGTCGTTGTCGTAGAACAGGCGCAGGTCGGGGATGCCGTACTTGAGCATCGCCAGGCGCTCCACGCCCATCCCGAAGGCGAAGCCCGAGACGGCCTCGGGGTCGTACCCGACGAAACCGTAGAGCTCGGGGTCGACCATGCCCGCGCCCATGATCTCGAGCCAGCCGGCGTGCTTGCAGGACCGGCAGCCCTTGCCGCCGCAGAGCTCACAGCTCACATCAACCTCGATGCTGGGCTCGGTGAACGGGAAGAAGTGCGGGCGCACGCGGATGGCGCGCTCCCCACCGAAGAACTCGCGGGTGAAGTGGTGCAGGGTGCCCTTGAGGTCGGCCAGCGTGATGCCCTCGTCGACCACCAGCCCCTCGATCTGATGGAACATCGGCGTATGCGTAGCGTCCGAGTCGCGCCGGTACACCTTGCCCGGGCAGAGGACGTACACGGGAGGACGCTGCTGCTCCATCACCCGCACCTGCACCGGCGAGGTGTGGGTGCGCAGCAGCACGCCGCGATCGGTGTCGAGGACGGCGCCGGGCGCCGGCGCCTGCTGCCCCTCGATCCAGAACGTGTCGTGCGCGGAGCGCGCCGGGTGGCTGGGCGGCGTGTTGAGAGCCGTGAAGTTGTAGTAGTCGAGCTCGACCTCGGGGCCCTCGGCGATGCGGTAACCGAGGCCGATGAAGATGTCTTCGACCTCGCGCATGGTCTGGCTGATGAGGTGCTCGTGGCCGCCCGGGAAAGGCCGGCCCGGCAGCGTGACGTCGACGCGTTCGCCGGCCAGCGACGCGTCGAGCGCGGCCGCCTTGAGCTCGGCCTCACGGGCGTCGACCAGAGCCTCGAGCTCACGCCGGACGATGTTGCCGTGCTTGCCGACGAGCGGCCGCTCCTCCGCCGGCAGTGAGCTGATGGACCGCAGCATCTCTGTGAGGGCGCTCTTGCGTCCCAGGGTGGCGACACGCGCCTGCTCGAGCGCCTCGAGGTCGGCGGCGGCCAGGATGGCGTCGCGACCCGACTCGAGCAGCACGGCCAGGCGAGGGGTGTGCTCGCGAAGCTGCTCCAGCTGAGCGTCGTCCATGGTCATCCTTCCTCGGGCGAGGCGCCCGTGAGCGATTCGGCGCCGCCGGGCCCGCGGCGCGACAGCTCGTAGAGGGCGATCGCGCCGGCGACGCCGGCGTTGAGAGACTCGACGGCGCCGGAGCACCCCGGCGCCAGCGGGATCGTGACGAAACTCGTGACGTGGTCGAGGGCCTCGGCCGAGAGGCCGGCGCGCTCCGCGCCGACGGCGAGGACGGCCGGCCGGCTCACCTGTGCCCGGGGCAGCGGCACTCCGCCGTGCGCGGCGAGGCCGTAGACCTCCGCCGCCCCGAGCTGCGCCACAACCTCGCCGAGCCCGGCCCCGACGACCAGCGCCGGGCCGAAGACGGCACCCATGCTGGCGCGCACCACTTTGGGGCCGTAGAGATCGGCGCTCCCGCGGCCGGTGACCACGGCCGCCGCACCGAAGGCGGCGGCGGCACGCAACAGCGTCCCCATGTTGCCAGGGTCGGCGATGCCGTCGGCGTAGACCACGAGCAGGTCGGGCGCCGCGACGTCGATGAGCGCGCCCAGGGGCCGCCGCTCCGGCAGCGGGAAGACCGCCATCACGGCGGGCGGCGTCTCCAGAGCGCTGAGACGGGCGGCCACGCGCGGGGCCACCGGATACAGGGCGAGCGGCGGCTCGACGAGGCCGTGACGGACGACGGCGCCAGCCGGCTCGCCGTCCGTCAGCCCCAGACCCGCGGCGAGCGCCTCAGCCTCGTCCTCCCGCAGAAAGACCATCTGCGGCCGGCGGCCGGCAGCGAGGCCGGCCGCCACAAGATCGGCGCCCTCCACAAGGAAGGCGCCTTCGCGCTCGCGGTACTTACGGTAGCGCAGCGACGCCGCCCGCTTGACGAGGGCGTTGTGCGCGCTCGCGATTGCTTCGCCTAAAACCCCAAGCGGCTCGCCTGCTCCGCCGGCGTTCAGGCCGCTTCGAGAGCCGTACGGGCCCGCTCGACCAGGGCGCTGAAGTACGTCGGGTCGCTCACGGCGATCTCTGCCAGCATCTTGCGGTCCAGCTCGACCTGGGCGAGCTGCAGTCCGTGCATGAACTGGTTGTACGAGATGCCGTTCTCGCGGGCACCGGCATTGATGCGGATAATCCACAACTTGCGGAACTCGCGCTTGCGCACGCGGCGGTCACGGTAGGCGTACTGGCCGCTCCGTTGCACCTGCTCTTTGGCACGCTTGTACGACGAGTTCTTGGTGGCACGATAACCCTTTGCCTGCTTTAGCACCTTCCGGCGCTTCTTGAGAGCGTTAACGCTCCGTTTAACTCGAGACATGGTCGGTCACTCCTTGGAGCTTCCAGGCCCTCAGTGGCGGGCCAACAGGCACTTGATCACCCTGGAATCCGCCTTGCTGACATCGTTCATCTTGCGGAACCCACGCTTGCGCTTGGCGGACTTGTGTTCCAGGAGGTGGCTCTTCATCCCGTGGCGGCGCTTGAGCTTGCCGCCCCCGGTGAGGCTGAAGCGCTTCTTCGTAGCGCTGTGTGTCTTCATCTTCGGCATGTGTCCCTCCTCCCGCTACTTCACCGGCGCGAGCATCATGACCATGTTGCGCCCGTCCTGCAGCGGCATGGACTCGATGACGCCGTACTCTTTGACATCTTCGGCGAGGCGCAGAAGCAGCTGCTCGCCGCGCTCCGGATGCACCATCTCGCGGCCGCGGAACATGATCGTGACCTTGACCTTGTCCTTCTGCTGCAGAAAGCGCAGCACGTGGCCCTTCTTGGTGTCGTAGTCGTGCACGCCGACCTTGGGCCGGAACTTGATCTCCTTGATCACGATCTGATTCTGGTGCTTGCGCGCCTGTTTCGCCTTGAGCTCGAGTTCGTAGCGATACTTGCTGTAGTTCATCACCCGGCACACGGGCGGGTCGGCTTGCGCGGCGACTTCGACGAGGTCGAGGCCTCTCTCGGCAGCGTACTCCTGGGCGTAGCGGATCGGCTGAATGCCGAGCTGCTCGCCCTGCTCGTCGATGAGCCGAACCTTCGGCACCGTGATGCCGTCGTTGATGCGGATGCGCGGCTCCTTGGCCCGCTCACGCATATACCTGTCTCTGGGAGAAAATGGTCTGCCCATACGAAAAAAGGCTCGCCGGCGGCGAGCCCTCACGATCTCCTTTCTCGTGAATAACCCTGTCGACCTACTACCGGCGCAAGGTGGGGTGCTCGCAGGCCCCCGCTTGAATGGCACTCCGCAGTATACATGCCCGCCAGGCGAGCGTCGACTGCCGCCCGGATCGAGCCGGGTGGCCGGCGACCGCTGGAGCGGACCCTGCCCCCGGAGTAGCATCCGGGCAGCAACCGGGAGGCGCCCATGCCGGCCACCAAGAGCCACTTCCTCATCGACGGCCGAGGATCACACGACGAGGTCGACCGCGCATCGCTCGAGCAGCACCTCGCCGCGGCCGAGTTCTTCTGGCTCGACCTGCACAAGCCGAGCGCGGACGACGTGGCCATGCTCGGCGAGCTCTTCGCCTACCACCCGCTGGCCGTGGAGGACGCGGCCCACTTCGGCCAGCGCCCCAAGCTCGACGAGTACGACGACTTCGTCCTGCTCGTCGCCTACGGCGCCAACAGCGACACCGACGGGCTCGTCGAGGTGCACTGCTTCCTCTCGAGCAGATGCCTCGTGACAGTGCATCACGACGACTGCCCGGCTTTCGAGGATCTGCGCCGGCGCGCCGCCCGCGAGATCCTGCCGGCGATGCGGGGTCCGCTGCTGCTCCACGCCGTCGTCGACGCGCTCGTCGACAGCTTCTTCCCCAGGCTCAGTGAGATCGACGACCGCATCGACGAGCTCGAGGAGAACGTGTTCAAGCGCCCCAGCGACGCCCAGCTCCAGCATCTCTTCCGCCTCAAGCGCCGCCTCATAGCCTGGCGCAAAGTGATTACGCCGCAGCGCGATCTCTTCGCGCAGCTGGCCAACGGCGTGGCCGCCATCCCGGGCATGACCGACGAGATGGAGCGATACTACCGGGACGTGTACGACCACCTCATCCGCATCAGCGACCTCGTCGACAGCTACCGCGATCTTCTCACCGGCGCCATGGACATCTATCTCTCGACCGTGTCCAACAGGCTCAACGTCGTCATGAAGCGGCTCACCATCGTCGCCACCATCTTCATGCCGCTCACCTGGATCACAGGCTTCTTCGGCATGAACTTCGGCTGGCTCGTGCTCAACGTCAGCGGCTGGACCGCCTTCCTCGCCTTCGGGCTGACCACCCAGGCGGTGGCCGTCGTCGTCATGCTGCTGCTGTTCCGGCGGCGAGGCTGGATGTAGCGAGGGCGGCGGCTCAGACGCAAACGTCGCGACGCACGAAGAGCGCCGGCGCAGCCGATCGCTAGTCACGCAGCCGCCGGCGAGGCGGCGGGCACGAAGGCCCGCCGCCCTCCCCGGCGTTACTGGCTGGGCAGCGCGCGCTCGCGGACCTCGCCGGCGATGCCGGCGACGACCGCCGCGAGCGGTGCCGCGCCCTTCTGCTCGCCCCGCTCGCGCACGGCGACCTCGCGGGCCTCCTGCTCCCTGTCGCCGACCACCAGCAGGTAGGGCACCTTCTGGAGCTGGCCGTCGCGGATGCGCTTGCCCATGCTCTCGCTGCGGTCGTCGAGCTCGGCGCGCAGGTCTGCCGCGCGCAACTCGGCGAGCACCTCGCGGCCGTACTCCGCATGCCTGTCGGCGATGGGGATCACGACGGCCTGTACCGGCGCCAGCCAGGTCGGCAGGTTGCCGCCGTAATGCTCGAGCAGGATGCCCATGAAGCGCTCGATGCTGCCGAGCAGGGCGCGGTGGATCATGACGGGCCGATGCTCTTCGTTGTCGGCCCCGGTGTACGTGATGTCGAGGCGCTCCGGCATGGCGAAATCGACCTGGATCGTGCCGCACTGCCAGGTGCGGCCCATGACGTCGCGGATGTGAAAGTCGATCTTGGGGCCGTAGAAGGCGCCGTCGCCGGGGTTGAGCTGATACGGGAGCGGCGCCCCGTCGGGCGTGAGCTCGGCGTCGAGGACGCGCGTGAGCACGCCCTCGGCGGTGGCCCACATCTCGTCCGAGCCGATGCTCTTCTCCGGACGGGTGCTGAGTTCAATCCTCACGTCGCTGAACCCGAATGAGGCGTAGATGTGGTGCATGAAGCGCACGACGCCGCGAACCTCGCCCTCGAGCTGCTCCGGCGTGCAGTAGATATGGGCGTCGTCCTGGGTGAAGTAGCGCACGCGGAAGAGGCCGTGCAGGACGCCGCTCATCTCGTGGCGGTGCACGCGGCCGAGCTCGGCCATGCGCAGCGGCAGGTCACGGTAGGAGCGCCGGCGGTTCTTGTAGACCAGCAGACCGCCGGGGCAGTTCATGGGCTTCACGGCGTACGGCTGCTCGTCGATCTCCGTGAAGTACATGTTGTCCTTGTAATTGTCCCAGTGGCCGCTGCGCTCCCAGAGCTCACGGCGCAGGATCACCGGCGTGCTGATCTCCTCGTAGCCGGCGCGCACATGCTCCTCGCGCCAGAAGTCGACGATCGCGTTCCAGAGACGCATGCCCCGGGGATGAAAGAAGGGGAACCCGGGGCCCTCCTCGTGGAAGCTGAAGAGATCGAGGTCGCGACCGATGCGGCGGTGGTCGCGCTGGCGCGCCAGCTCGAGGGCCTCGAGATGTGCCTTGAGCTCGTCCCTGGTGGCGAAGGCGGTACCGTAGATGCGCGTGAGCATCGCGTTCTTCTCGCTGCCGCGCCAGTAGGCGCCGGCGAGGCTGGTGAGCTTGAACGTGCCCTTGCCGAGCCGGCCCGTGCTGGGCAGGTGCGGGCCGCGACAGAGGTCGACGAAGTCGCCTTGGCGGTACACGCTGATGACCGGAACCTCGGAGCCCTCAGCCTCGGCGGCGGCGACGAGGTCCTCGATCAGCTCCACCTTGAACGGCTGATCGAGGCCGAGCGGCAGGCCGGACTCGCTCGCGCCGGGCTCGCCGGCGCCGAACACGGCGAGCGCCTCGTCGACCGACAGCTCGGCGCGCTCCACCGGCAGGTTCTCGCCGACGATGCTGGCCATCTCCTTCTCGATGGCGTCCAGGTCGGCGTCGGTGATCGGCTCCGGGAAGGCGAAGTCGTAGTAGAAGCCGTTCTCGATGGTCGGGCCGATGGCGAAGCTCGTGCCCGGGAAGCGGCGCAGGACGGCCTGGGCCATCACGTGGGCCGCCGAGTGGCGCAGCATGTCGACGGCGCCGGGGTCGTCGCCCTTGAGCGTGACCACTTCGAGGCGATCGCCGTCATGGAGGGGCGCCGACGAGTCGACCAGCAGGGTGACGTCGGGGTCGTCCCGTGAGGTCACTCGAGCGCCGATGGCGGCCTTGGCCAGACGCTGGCCGATCGCCGCGGCGGCGTCGCGCACGGTGGCGTCGTCGTCGAGCTCGAGGAGGGAACCGTCGGGGAGGGTGACGTGCAGGGTCATGCGAAGACCGATCCTTTCCGCTGCGCGCCCGCGTACCTTGGCGGGGGCTGTTGACGGGCCGAGTCTAGCAGACCCTCGGCAGCCGCCCAGCCGCCTGCTGCTCCTCAACGAGCACGGAGCCCGGCGAAAGGCCGACTGACCGGCGGAAGGCCGACTGACTGACTGAAGCCGAGTCGCAAATACCGGAGCTGGAAGACGGCAGCCGGCATGGGTTGCACTACCGGAACGCCTGCCGGCAGGATATGCTGTACCAACACCGTGACAATTTCCGACAGCGGAGAACGACGATGCCGAAGAAACTGGAGCCGAGAGATTACCTGAAGCCACGCGACCCGGCGACACTTCCCAAGCGCCGTGGCCGCTCAGCCTCAACCTTCTACCCCGACCTCGTCAAGGCATTCCTCGAGGCCGGTGAAGACGCGATGGACGTCGATGTCGAGAAGATCGGCCGCAAGCCCGACACCGTGCGCGCCGCGTTGACCAAGGCCATCCGTACGCTCGGCCTGCAGAGTGAGGCGCGCGTCTCGTTGATCGCCGGTCAGGTAGTGCTCGTACGGCGCCAGGCGCGCAGCTAGTCTCGCGAGCTGCGGAAACTCTGACGAGAAGGCCGGCCCTCCTCGGGCGCCGGCCCGCCATGGCTTCACAGACGGCCCCGGGAGGCGACCATGGATCAGGCGACGCTCGACCTCAAGCACGAACAGCAGGCCACGCGAGAGCGGCCCCGCCACCGCTACTCGCTGCTCACCAGGGCATTGGCGCGCGGCATGGACCTGTTCGCCGGCGAAGAGACGACGGTCGCCAAGGCGAAGCTCATCGAGTCCCTGGCGACGGTGCCCTACCTGGCCTGGGAGCGCCGCGTCTGCAGGCTCATGGAGAAGCGTCACTACCGGGACGCTCACAGCCTTCGTGAGGCGCATGCGCTGGTGAAATGGGCGCGAGAAGCGCAGGACAACGAGCGCTGGCACCTGATCGTCATCAACGAGAAGCTGGCTGAAGACGGCGCCCCCACGCCGCGCTATCTCACGCCGCCCTTCCCTTCGCTCATCATTACCGGCCACCGCGTGATGTCGTGGCTCCTGGCGCGCCTCAGCCTCCGAAGGGCCTACATCCTGAACGCGGAGTTCGAAGACCACGCAGAGCACACCTACGCGCAACTCGTCGCAGACCACCCCGAGTGGGAGTCGCAGCCGGTGACCAGCGAGGTGGTGCGCGAGTACGGCGAGCTCGACTCGTGGGCGGACGTCTTCCGGCGCATCGGGCTCGACGAGCGCGACCACAGGAACACCAGCTTCATCCTCGGCGGCCGCCCGGAGCACGCGGTGCACTACGACGGGATGCCAGAGACGCCTGCGGCGCAGTAGGCGCTTCTGCACGCGGTAGAAGCCCTGGCCGCCGTCCGCGACGGAGCAGACCTTCGCGCACGGTCGAAGCCGGCTCCGCTCTCCTCGATGCCCTTGAGGCAGTTGAGGCCGCAGACCGGGACCGTCACCTCACCCGCGCAGCGAAGCGAACCGGCGTCATGCGGCAGGCGCTCATGAGGTCGCCGTGCAGCACGAAGAGCCGCAGGTTACTGCCGTACGTGTACACCCGGTAGGTGTGGTACGCGAGGCGCTTGGCCTGGGACACCCCCAGCTCGGTAGCGCTCACGAAGAACGGCGTTTCGCCGCCGAAGCGCGTGGTCTTGACCTCGATGAAGCGCTCGGAGCCGTCGGGCTCGAGCGAGAGGATGTCGTAGCCGAGGCCATCGCCCTGCGTCACAGACACGTGCTCCACGAGGCGCGCCAGCCTGCCGCAACCGGCCTCCTCGAGACGAGCCTTCTCGTAGGCAAGAGCGAAGACCTCGCCCATCAGGCTGAGCGACGTGTTGCGCGTCTCCAGCTCGAGGTAGTTGACCGCGTTCCTCACCGGAGGAACCGCCGCCTCCCGGCGCGCGGGCGGCGGCGCATCCCCCTCCGCACAGCCGGGCCGCGGCGTGAGCCGCGAGAGGACATCCTCGACCGGCGGAGGGTCGGCCGGCGCCGCGACCGTCCGGGCGACCAGCCGCTCGAGCTCGAGGTCGGCGGCGAGCCGCGCCCCGACCGCGTCGGCGAGCGGCTGCCGGTAGTTCGGCGCCGGCCCGTAGCACTCAACATACGGGTAGCCGAGGTCGAGCAGCACGGCACTGATGTTGCGGCACCTCAACTCGATCGTCTCCTCCGAGCGACAGTCCAGGCGCTCGGCAAGCGCCCCCAGGCGCTCGCGCCCGCCGTGCTCCTCGCCCCTCAGCTCCTGCGCGAGCATGGCGAAGTAGTCGCCGATCACCGTATCGATCTCGACCCTGGTCCAGCTTTCAGGCATCACTGCTCCCCACTGAAGGTATCTCCCTTGAATCCGTCACCGCCGCTGCCCTCACCTCCAACGAAGGACTGTAGTTCATCGCACCACCTGCCGATGCTATACTCGGCCGCACCGGGCGCGTACCCCACGCACAGGGTACTTTCGCCTCACTTCACGACGAGACATCGGGGGGTTCAATGTCCATGGACATCATCGGATCTACGGGAAGCGGGTTCTCGACGCTTATTGTGATCGTCTTCGCCGCAGCCTCTATCGCCGGCTACTGGGCGACGTTCGCCAAAGCCGGCAAGCCGGGTTGGGGAGCCCTGATTCCGTTCTACAACCTCTACCTCTTGATTAAGATCGCCGGCCGGCCGGGCTGGTGGCTCGTGCTCTGCTTCATACCGCTCGTGAACGTCATCATCGTGCTGATCGTGAGCCTGGACATCGCGAAGAACTTCGGTAAGGGCGCCGGCTTCGGAGTCCTCCTGTGGCTCTTCCCGATGATCATGTACCTGGTCCTCGGCTTCGGCAGCGCCCAGTACGCTGGTGCGCCCGCCGCCAGTGCGGCGCCTGCCGCGCCTGCCGCTCCTGCCGCCGGCCCCACGCAGACGGAGAGTGGCGGAACGGGCGGTTCCGGCGACGGAATGACGGCGATGACCAGCAGCGGCCCCTCGCACCTGCCGCCTATCACCACCACGTCGGCGGGCCAGCGTATCGAGGCGGCTCCGCTCGTCGCTCCACCGAGCGCAGGCCCTGTGCCTCCGACATCGCCCCGGCCTCGGGCGTAACGCCGATGCCGGCGCGCCGCTGAGTCACCCTCACTCCGGGCGCGGTCGCTCCGGGCGCGGGCGTGCTCCCCGCGTCAACGAGACGACCGCCCCGAGGAGGGCCAGGGCGGCGCCCGTAAGCATGGCGTAGCGATACCCCAAGGCATACTGCTGGGCAGCCTGGTCGACCAGTGAACCGGCTCCTTCTCCGCGGCTGTACAGGAGGCGGCCGCCGGCTCGACCAAGCTGCCCGGCGGCTATGCCTCCCAGCACAGCGACGCTGAGAGACATTCCCACGGAGCGCATCGTGCCGAGGATTGCGCTGGCCAGGCTCAGCTGGTCGCGGCGCACGCTCCCCATGACCGCCGAGGTATTCGGCGCGCTGAACGCCGCCAGGCCGAGACCGACGACGGCGAGGCTGACCACCACACGAACCATGCCGGAGGTCTCCAGCGTGGCGAGCAGCACCATCCCCCCGGCCACCGCTGCCATCCCCACGGTGGTGAGCAGGCGTGAGCCGAAACGGTCGCTGAGCCGCCCCGCGAGCGGGCTGAGAGCGACCTGCATCAGGGGCTGCCCCAGCATCAGCCAGCCGGTCAGCAGCGCCGAACGGCCCTGCACGACCTGGAGGTAGATCGCCGTGAGCAGGTTGATCGCGTACACGGAGAGATAGTTGAGCAGAGCCGCCACGTTCGCGGCCGCGAACAGCCGATTACCGAGCAGCAGGCCGAGGTCGACCAGCGGATCGGCCACCCGTCGCTCCACCACGAAGAATGCGACCAGTGAGAGCCCAGATAGAGCGAGCAGCAGCATGCTCTCCGGCGTCACCCAGCCCCACTCCGGCGCGAAGGTCAACGGCACCAGCAGACAGACGAGAAAGGCGGCCAGCAGGACGACTCCAGCCACGTCGCGATGCCGGGCGGCACCGGAGATGGGCTCGCGGCGGGGAAGCAGCCGCCAGCCCCAGATCAGACAGAGCACGCCGACCGGCAGATTGACGAGGAAGACCCAGCGCCAGCCCAGAGCGTCCACGAGGAAGCCCCCCAGCGGCGGCCCGACGCTGAGCCCCATGTAGACGGCCATGACGTTGTAGCCGAGAGCGCGGCCGCGCTCCTGCGGCGGGAAGACCGCCGTGACCAGCGCGGCCGACGTGGCGCTCAGCAGGGCCGCGCCGCCTCCCTGGATCATGCGGCTCGCGACCAGCCACGTTCCGCCCATGCTCAGCGCCGCGAGCAACGACCCCAGCGTGAAGACGGCCAGGCCGAGCAGGTAGAAGCGCACGCGACCGTACTGGTCGGCGAGACGACCCAGCGGGATGAGCAACACGGCCATGGCCAGCAGGTAGGCCGCCTGCACCCAGATCGACGCCCCGAAGCTCAGATGCAGATCGAGGCTGATCACGGGCAGCGCCACGGCCACGATCGAGCCGTCGAGCGGCGCCATGAAGGCGCCGATCGAGGTCAGCGCGAGCAGCTCCCACCGCCGCTCCTGTAGGTGATCGCTGGTGAAGCTTCCCGACGGCAGGACGGCCACCTAGTCAGCCCCGGTCGCGGACGAGCCAAGGATCTCGCAGACGACGGCCGCCGGCGTCGATGGAGCGACGGCTGCACCGACGCTCCACCTGAACCGGATGACGCTTACCAGATCCACTGACACGACCCTTTGCTCGCCGACTGACCCCCTGAGCCTACAGCGCGAACGCCTGACACGCTCGCGGCGCAGCTCGACCTCGCCGCCCCGGCTTGACCGCCTGCGACAATGCGTCCACCATGAGCCCATGCGACTACTCTGCATAGCCGGATTCCTCGGCTCCGGCAAGACGACCCTGCTGCTCGAGACGGCGCGCCGCCTCACCGAGGCCTCCCTGTCTGTCGCCATCATCGAGAACGAAATCGGCGAGATCGGCGTCGACGGCGGCGTCGTCGAGTCACTCGGCCTCCCGGTGCGCGAGGTATTCGGCGGCTGCATCTGCTGCACGCTGCAGACGAACCTGGTCGACTCCCTCCGCGAGATCGAGCAGCGCTTCAACCCGGACGTCGCCATCATCGAGCCCACGGGGCTGGCGGCTCCCGGCGAAGTGCTGCACGCGGTCCACGCCCAGTTGCCGCACATCACCGATGCGCGCATCCTGACGCTCATCGACGCCGGCCGCTGGAACCTCCTCATCCGCGCCGTGGAGCCTCTCATCACAGCACAGGTCACGGCGGCCGATGTCATCGCCCTCAACAAGATCGATGAGGTCGACGACGCCTCGCTCGACGAGATTGAGGCTGCGGTGCGACAGCTCTCTACCACGGCCCCCATCCTGCGCGTGTCTGGCACAACCGGCGTCGGCCTGGACGCCCTTCACGAGGCGCTCCTGTGAGCCACGAAGACACGGGTTGCGCGGGCGACTGCGGGCATACGCACCACCACGACCACCACAGCGATGCGCACCACCACGACCACCACGGTGAGGCGCACCACAACCTGAGTCACCTCCCCGCCGACGCCGAGCCTGCCGTCTTCGCGGCGCGCACCGACATCGTCTTCGCTCCGCCCCTGGCTCCGGATGCTGCGGCGGGCGCGCTCGAGTCGTTCCTCGACGAGCTGGCCGCCGGCCTCGCCTCCGCCGGCTGTTTCCTCGTCGGGCACGTCAAGGGCAGCCTCGCCGCCCAAGAGGGCGGCGCGCTCGCTTTCCACCTCACGTCGCTCGAGCGACCGCCGCAGGTCACCGGCGACCTCGTCGCGCCCCTCAGCGACGCCACCTTCACCATCAACGCCATCGTGTTCGGGGTGCCCGAGGAGGCGCTCCCGGATCTGGTCAACGGCGCCTTGGCGGCGACGTCCCTCCCCCTCGCCAGCAGCGACGAGCTCGCCTGAGGCCTTCGGCAGGTTTACCCGGCGTCCCCGAAGGCGCCGCCGGGCCTTCCTCCCGGCTTGACAGCCCCTCCCCGCCTGCCCTACCGTTCCCCAATCACTTGCCCGAGCGGCAGGTCGACGATGATGCAGGGCTGACGTGATCACCGGAGGTGTCGCATGCTTGGCCCGTGGCAAAGGACATAAGGGTTCTCCCTGAGCTAGTCGAGGCGCGCCGCCTCGCGCTGGCCCACAATGTCCTGCCCATCACCCACTCGTTCGTCTCGGATCTCGAGACCCCCGTCTCCGCCTTCCTCAAGCTCGGCGCGCCGCGTCGCGCCTTCCTTCTCGAGAGCGCCGAGCAGGGGCAGCATCTCGGCCGCTACTCCTTCCTCGGCGTGGGTGGACGCGCCCTCGTGACCTACGCGGACGGGCGCCTCACCGTAGACGAGAACGGCAACCGCCTCGACGTCGAGCACGCCGATCCCTTCGCAGCCGCGGCCGAGCTCATCAAAGGCTACCGCTCTCCGGCGCACACCGGCGAGATCGCGGCTCTGCCGCCGCTCGCCGGCGGCCTCGTCGGCTACTTCGGCTACGACCTCGTGCGCCGCCTGGAGGATCTGCCCGGCGCACCGTCCGACGATCTGGGTCTCCCTGAGATGGCCTTCCTGCTCGCCGACACGGTCCTCGTCTTCGACCATCTCAAGCACACCGTCACGATCATCGCGAACGCCTTCGTCGAAGGCCGGAACGTCGACGACCCCTACGAGCAGGCCATCGCACGCATCGCCGAGGTCAAGGCGAAGCTCATGGCGCCGCTGCCGGCGTCCGCCTACCCGCACGGGCGGGCGAAGAGAGCAGCCGGCGGCGAGGGGAATGAGACAGGCGGCGATGCCCCAGCCGCCCCCAGAAGCCAGCGACCCGTCTCCTCGTCGATGACCCGTGAGCAGTACGAGGCGGGGGTGGAGCGCATCCGTACCTATATCTACGCCGGTGACGCCTTCCAGGTCGTGCTCAGCCAGCGCTTCAGCACGCCGGTCGACGTCACGCCGTTCTCGATCTACCGCGGCCTGCGAGCCGTAAACCCCAGCCCCTACATGTACTACATCGCCTTCGACGATTTCGCCCTCTGCGGCTCAAGCCCCGAGCCGCTCGTCACCGTGCAGGGCGACCGCGTCGAGACGCGCCCCATCGCCGGCACGCGCCGCCGCGGCACCGACGCCGCCGAGGATCGGCGCCTCGTCGCCGACCTGCGCGCCGATGAAAAGGAGCGCGCCGAGCACGTCATGCTCGTGGATCTCGGCCGCAACGACCTCGGCCGCGTCTGCAGGCCGGGCAGCGTCAAGCTCAACGAGCTCATGGAGGCGGAGTACTATTCGCACGTCATCCACCTGGTCTCGTCGGTGAGCGGAACGCTGGCCGACGGGCGCACGCCCACCGACGCCCTCAAAGCGGCCTTCCCCGCCGGCACGGTGAGCGGCGCCCCCAAGATCCGCGCCATGGAGATCATCGACGAGCTGGAGACGGTGCGGCGCGGCCCCTACGCCGGCGCCATCGGCTACCTCAGCTACGCCGGCGATCTCGACACCTGTATCTGTATCCGCACGCTGGTCGTCAAAGACAGCGTCGCCTACTTCCAGGCCGGCGCCGGCATCGTCGCCGACTCCGCCCCCGCCGGCGAGTACGCCGAAACGCAGAACAAGGCAGCCGCCATGCTGCGTGCCGTTGAGATCGCCCACGAGGAGTTCGCGTGAAACCCACCACTGCCAATCTCGACCCCAGCGGCCGCGAGCCGGTCGTGCCTGCGCCGCGGGTCTTCATGATCGACAACTACGACTCGTTCACCTACAACCTCGTGCAGTACCTTGGGGAGCTGGGCGCGAAGATCACCGTGCGTCGCAACGACCAGGTCACCGTGACGGAGATCGAGGCGGCTCGGCCCACCCATCTCGTGGTCTCGCCGGGCCCCTGTACCCCCAACGAAGCCGGCATCAGCATGGAGGTGATCGCCCACTTCGGGCAGAGGCGGCTGCCGATCCTCGGCGTCTGCCTGGGACACCAGGCGATCGGCCAGGTCTACGGCGGCGTGGTTCGGCGCGCCGGCGCGCCGGTTCACGGCAAGACGGACGAGATCAGCCACGACGGCCGCGACCTCTTCGCCGGCCTGCCCAACCCGTTCACGGCAACGCGCTACCACTCCCTCATCGTCGACGAAGCGCTCCCCGACGAGCTGGAGCGCAGCGCGTGGAACGCCGAGGGTGTGGTCATGGGCATCCGCCACCGGGTTTTCCCCGTGCACGGGGTGCAGTTCCATCCTGAGAGCATCCTCACCTCGGTCGGGCTGGACATCCTCCGCAACTTCCTCCTGATGAAAGGCGACCACGGTGCCGAATGAGATCCTCAGCCATGCCCTCGGCGAGCTGGCCGCCGGCCGGGACCTGAGCGAGCACGAGGCGCGCGACGTCATCCTCGAGATCATGGGCGGCCGGGCCGGCGAGGCGCAGACAGGGGCGTTCCTCAGCGCCCTGCGCATCAAAGGCGAGACCGCCGAGGAGATCGTGGGCATGGCGCGCGCCATGAGCGTGCTGGCCGAGAAGGTCGACGTCGACGCCGACGTCATCCTCGACGTCGTCGGCACGGGCGGCGACCAAGCGAGCACCTTTAACATCTCGACGGCGGCGGCGCTCGTGGCCGCCGGCGCCGGCGTCACCGTAGCCAAGCACGGCAACCGCTCCGCAACCAGCATGTGCGGCAGCGCCGACGTCCTCGAAGCAGTGGGAGTGGCCATCGACATCACGCCCGCCCAGGTCAGCCGCTGCATCGCCGAGGCCGGCGTCGGCTTCATGTTCGCGCCACGGCACCACCTCGCCATGAAGCACGTGGCCCCGGTGCGACGCCAGCTCGGCATGGCCACCACCTTCAACCTGATCGGGCCGCTCACCAACCCGGCCGGCGCCCGCCACCAGCTCATCGGCGTCGCCGACGCCAGGTATATCGATCGCATCGCGACCGCCGTGCGCCTCATGGGCACCGAGCGCAACCTCGTCGTGCACAGCGAGGACGGCCTCGACGAGATCTCCACGACCTGCGAGACCACCGTCATCGAGGTGTTCGCCGGGCAGGGCTACGACGTGCGCTACCAGCTCAGGCCGGAGAAGCTCGGCCTCACGCGGGCCCGGCTCTCCGACCTGCGCGGCGGCGGCGCCACCGAGAACGCCGCCTTGCTGCGCGACGTCCTCGACGGCACGCCGGGCCCCCGCCTCGACGTCGTGCTGCTGAACGCCGGCGCAGCGCTCTACATCGCCGAGGCGACCGACAGCATCGAAGCCGGTGTCGCGAGGGCCCGGGCGGCCGTCGCCGCCGGCGACGCGCGCGCCAAGCTCGACCTCCTCATCGAGGTGACGAACCGCTTGAAAGAGGAGACGGCATGAGCGACTTCCTCGCCGCCATGATCGAGAGCTCGAAGCGCAGAGCCGCCGCGGGGCGTGCGGAGCGTCCCCTGGCGCGGCCGGAGCAGCCCGGCCTCCGCGGCCGTCTCGTCGAAGCGCTCTCGGCGGAGCGCGTGGCGCTCCCGGGCACGCCGCTCCACGAGGCGCCCCTCGGGGTGATCGCCGAGATCAAGCGGCGCTCGCCGAGCAAGGGCGACCTCGCCCCTGCGCTCGACGCAGGCATCCAGGCGCGCCTTTACGAGGCGGCAGGCGCCGACGCCGTCTCGGTGCTCACCGAACCGGACAGCTTCGGCGGCTCTCTTGACGACCTGCGCGCCGCCGCGGCCAGCGTCGCGATCCCCGTCCTCCGCAAGGACTTCCTTGTCGACGAATACCAGGTATGGGAGGCCGCGGAGGCCGGCGCCGCCGCGGCCCTGCTGATCGCAGCGGCCCTCCCGGGAGACGATCTGCGAGTGCTCCTCGAGGAATGCCACGCCTGCGGCCTCGACGCTCTCGTCGAGGTACACGACGAGCCCGAGCTCCGCGCAGCCCTCGACGCCGGCGCGGATCTGATCGGCATCAACAACCGGAACCTGCGAACTCTCACCGTCGACCTGAGGGTTACGGAAAAGCTCGCGCCCCTCGTACCAGCAGGCTTGACCGTGGTCAGCGAGAGCGGCGTCGGAGGGGCGGCGGACGCGCACCGTGTGCGCCGCGCCGGCGCGCGCGCCCTTCTCGTCGGCGAGCTTCTCGTCACCGGGCTGCGCTGCCACTACGTCAACACGATCTCGTCACTGCGCGCCACTGGAGTTGAGCCATGACGTACATCAAGGTCTGCGGCCTCACGCGCGAGGCCGACATCCGACAGGCCGCCGCCCTTGGAGCCTGGGCGTGCGGCTTCATCCTCACCGAGAGCCCGCGCCGCGTGAGCGCCGCGCGCGCCCGTGAGCTGGCCGCTTACGCGCGGCGCGCCCTTCCCGTCGGCGTGTTCGGCGCCGAGCCGGCCGACCTGATCGCGGCGATGGCCGACGAGGCCGGCGTGATCTGCGTGCAGCTCTGTGCAGGCCCCGACGGCCCCTCGGTCGCGGAGGTGCGGACGGCAACGCAAGAACGCGGCACGCGGCCGCGCATCATCGCCGCCGCCGACGCCCCCGACGCCGCCGACGCCGACTTCGTCCTCTTCGACTCCAGGGAGCCCGGCAGGTACGGGGGCACCGGGCGGCCGGCCGACTGGGAGGCGGCGGCAGCCGTCCCAGGGGCGAACTACCGCCTCCTCCTCGCCGGCGGGCTCACGCCCGTGAACGTCGGGGCCGCCGTCGCTCGAGTCCGACCGCTGGCCGTCGACGTCTCGAGCGGCGTCGAGTCCGCCCCCGGCGAGAAAGACCAGGAGCTCCTGTTCGCCTTCTTCAGCGCTGTAGCGGAGGCCGACATGGTCGCGGCCCGGCCCAGGTCTTCCCCGACCCCGGGCGCCAAGTCCGAAGACGGGGCGAACGCCGAGGAAGGTCGATGAACACCGAGGCCCGCTTCGGCCCCTACGGCGGGCGCTACGTGCCGGAGACGCTCATCCCGGCGCTCGACGAGCTCACGGCCGCCTACGAGAAGGTCCGCGCCGACGCGTCCTTCCAAGCTGAGCTCGCGCACCTCCTCGCCGACTACGCCGGCCGCCCCACGCCGCTGTACCATGCCGCGCGGCTCAGCGAGCGCTGCGAGGCGACGATTCTCCTCAAGCGAGAGGACCTCTGCCACACAGGCGCGCACAAGATCAACAGCGTCCTCGGCCAGGTTCTCATGGCCAAGCGCATGGGCAAGCGACGCGTGATCGCCGAGACCGGCGCCGGCCAGCACGGCGTCGCCACCGCCACCGCCTGCGCCCTGCTCGGTCTGACCTGCGCCGTCTACATGGGCAGCGAGGACGTCCGCCGTCAGGAGCTCAACGTCGTGCGCATGCGCCTCCTGGGCGCCACGCTCATCCCGGTCGAGAGCGGCTCGTGCACCCTCAAGGATGCGATGAACGAAGCGCTGCGCGACTGGGTCACCAACGTCGGCGACACCTACTACTGCATCGGCTCGGTGGCCGGACCCGCGCCGTACCCGGCGATGGTCCGCGATTTCCAGGCCGTCATCGGCAACGAGACCATCGCCCAGGTACGGGAACGCTTCGGTCACCTGCCCGACGAGGTCGTCGCCTGCGTCGGGGGAGGTTCCAACGCCATGGGGATCTTCCACGCCTTCCGCAACCTGCCGGTGCGCCTCACCGGCGTCGAAGCGGCCGGTGAGGGCCTCGAGGGCCGCCACGGCGCCCCGCTCGCCAAAGGCCGGCCGGGAGTCCTCCACGGCTCTTTCAGCTACCTCCTGCAGGACGCCTGGGGCCAGATCACCGAGGCCCATTCGGTCTCAGCCGGCCTCGACTACCCCGGCGTGGGCCCCGAGCACGCGTGGCTCAAGGATTCCGGCCGGGCCCTCTACGCCGCCGTCACCGACAGTGAGGCGCTCGCCGCCTTCCGCGCGCTCGCGGAACTCGAAGGCATCATCCCGGCTCTGGAGAGCGCCCACGCCCTCGCGTACGTGCTCCGTGGGCCAAGCCGCGGCGCCACCGCTACGGCGCCGTCGCCCTCCGCCACGGGACGATTGACGATCGACGGTGAGGCAGCGCTCAACCCCGCCGGCACACGCTTCGCCGCCGGCGACCTCGTCATCATCAATCTCTCCGGGCGAGGCGACAAGGACGTCCACGAAGCCGCCGCACTGCTGGGGGTGGAGCCGTGACGATCGCACCCAGGCTCAAGGCCGCATTCGCCATGCCCCGCTCCCAGCACGCGGCCCTCATCCCCTACGTCACCGGAGGCCACCCCGACCTCCCCACCAGCCACCGCCTCATCGAGACGCTCATCGAGGCCGGCGCCGACATCATCGAACTGGGTGTGCCTTTCTCGGACCCCATCGCCGACGGCCCGGTGGTGCAGACCTCGACGCATGCCGCACTGCTCGCCGGCATCACGCCCGATGATGTGCTCGGCCTCGCCGCCGCCCACCGCGACGCCGCACCGTTCGTGCTGCTCACCTACCTCAACACCGTACTGGCTGGAGGTCCGGAGCGGTTCTTCACGCGTACCGCCGAGGCCGGCGTCGAGGCGCTCGTGATCCCCGATCTGCCGCTGGACGAGACCGGCGGAGGCGCGGAGGCTCTCGCCGCCGAGGCCGGCGGCCTCGCCGCCCTCGCCGCCGACTGCGGCGTCAGCCTCGTGCCCATGGCCACACCCACCAGCACCGACGCGCGCCTCGACCTCGTGGGGCAGTCGGTCACGAGCTTCGTCTACTGCGTGTCGGTTACGGGCGTCACCGGGGCGCGGCAGGAGCTGGGCGCGGCGCTGCCCGATCTCATCGGGCGCCTCCGCGCCCGCACGGACGCGCCTCTCGCCGTGGGCTTCGGGATCTCGACGCCGGAGCAGGCGGCCCGCGTAGCGGACCTAGCCGACGGCGTCATCATCGGCAGCGCCCTGATCGATCTCGTCTCGCGAAGCGACGACGCCGACGCGGCCTGCCGCGCGGTGGGCGACCTGACCAGCGCCGCGAGCACAGCCATCGCCGCCGGCTGAAGCCCAGCGACTGCCGCAACGTCGCCCCCGGACAGGTCGTCGGTCGGCCGGGAACGAACCGCCGCAGAGACGCGACGATCTCGACGTCTACCGGCATGTCGTCGGAGAGCCGCAGACCCCCTGCAAGGTGGATGCGGCTGTGAGCGCCGAAGCCGAGGTAGCCGTGCAGCACCGTCGCCCCGGCGAGATGACGCTTGCCGCTTACTCGCCGCCCTGACGACAGCCTCGTAGAGCGACCTGCCGTGATGACGGTCGCTGTTGCCGACGGAGACGCGCAGCAGCCCAGCGTTCCCAAGCCGATGCGCGACTTCCCCTACACCAGTCGTGAGACGGCGAGGCCCGCGCACAGCGCCACGAAACCGAGGCCGTTCTGGAGGAGCACGTTGCCCACGGCCATGAGCCACCCGGCGTCCCGCAGAAGGCTCGTCGTGTCGACCATGAAGCTGGAGAAGGTCGTGAAGGCCCCGAGGAAGCCAACCATCACGATGATGCGCGCTTCATCGAACAGGGCCCAACGACCCTCGAAGAGGCCGAACAGGAGGCCGGCCACGAGGCATCCGAGGATGTTGACCAACGCCGTGCCCCACGGGAAACGGGAGCCGAGCACGGCCTGCGCCAGGCCCGAGAGGCCGTAGCGAGAGAGCGCCCCGGCGGCGCCGGCGACGGCGAGCAGCAGGAGTCTGGTGAGCATCGTACCTCCCTGTGTTGGCCGCCGGGCACGGCAGCGCTGAGGGGACTCTACAGGAGAGGAACGGCGCGAGTGGCCTGAAAATGGTGGGCGACGTTGGTTTCGAACCAACGACCTCCAGCTTGTCGAGCTGGCGCTCTCCCAACTGAGCTAGTCGCCCCCGCAGAGACGGCAGTATACCAACGGCGTGGCGACGTTTCCAGCCGCCACACCGTCAGGATCGCCACGCCGACGGCGCGAGCCACAGGCGCTCTCGCCGGCGCAGCGCTGGCTCCACCGCACCGTCAATCCAGGCGCGCCGCTGTCAGCGCGCCGCAGACCTCCGTGGCACACGGCGGCGGATACCGCGTGAGGCGGAGCGACGGGCGCCGCCGTTCCACACCAGCTTGCCCGGCCTGGGCTGCACCAGGTGAGACTCGGGGATGGCGCGCTTCTCGTAGTCGAAGCCCGGCAGGTCCTGGCGCTCAAGAGTCACTCCGATGAGGCTCTCGATCGCCTTGAGCTCGTGAACGTCCTCGGCGGTGAGCAGGCTGGCCGCGATCCCGCTGGCCCCGGCGCGCGCCGTGCGACCGATGCGGTGCACGTAGTCCTCGGGGTTGGTGGGAATGTCGAAGTTGACGACGTGCGTGATGTTGTCGACGTCGATGCCGCGCGCCACGACGTCTGTGGCCACCAGCACCGCGATCTTGCCGGCCTTGAAGCCGTCGAGCGCCTTCTGGCGCTGACCTTGAGTGCGGTCGCCGTGGATCGCCTCGCAGGTCACGCCCGCCTTGTTGAGCGTGCGCGCCAGGCGCTCGGCGCGACGCCGTGTGCGCGTGAAGACGAGTGTGCGCTGCGGGTCGTGATGGCGGAAGTACTCCACCAGCAGATCGACTTTCTGATCACGATTCACCGGCAGGATCTTCTGCTCGATAGCCTCGATCGGCGTCGCGCTGCCGCCCAGTTCGATGAAGATCGGCTCGTTGAGCGTGTCCTCGATAATGCTGAGCACCTGCTTGCTCATCGTGGCGCTGAAGAAGAGGTTCTGGCGGCGGTCCGGAACAGCAGCGATGATGCGCTTGACGTCCGGCCAGAAACCCATATCGAGCATGCGGTCGGCCTCGTCGAACACCAGCGTGTCGACCCGGTCGAGGAGGATGTCGCCCTGGCGCAGCATGTCGAGGAGGCGACCGGGCGTGGCGACGAGCAGATCGACGCCGCGGCGCACTCTCTTGGCCTGGGGGTCATAGGGCACGCCGCCGAAGACGGCGAGCACGGTGCGGCCGCTGTACGTGCTGAGCTTCTCGCCGACCTCCTCGATCTGCGCGCAGAGCTCGCGCGTCGGCGTGATCACGAGCGCCGTAGGATGAGCGGTGCGGCCGTCGGAGACAGTCTCGCCGTTCATGAGCTGCAGGATCGGCAGCACGAAGGCTGCCGTCTTGCCGGTACCCGTCTGCGCACAGCCGACGACGTCGCGGCCGGCCAGAACGCGCGGGATGGCGTGCTCCTGGATCGGCGTCGGTGTCTCGTAGCCCATCGCCGCGACGCCGGCGAGGAGCTCGGCGTTGAGGCCGAGCGCGGCGAACTGGGGCAGGTCGACCTCCGGGGCAGGGCCCGCTGGGCGCTCGGCACGGACGCGCTCCGTGAAGCTCTCATCGACGCCGCGGCGGCCGCCGCGCGATCCCTGGCTCGGCCCGCGGCTACGGCCACGACCGCGGCGGCGGCGACGCGGCCGGCCGTCACCGGCCTGCGCCTGCTGGGTCGTGTCTGTCGTGGTGTTCTTGTCTGGATCCACTCAGTCTCGCTTTCTCGGAACAGGCTCACGCGGCAGCGCACCAGCGGCGGCCGATGAGCGCGCGGGTTCATGGCTCGCCGCCGGGGTGCGCGTGGGTTCGACTGCTGGGGGGCCGCCCTCGGAGCGGCCGGACGAACTACGGACGTCGTTCCTTTCATTCAGTACGCTGCCCGGTCGTCACAGAGTCTGAGAACGGAGGGGGAGGAACGCCCAGCGCGTTACGCGCAGGCACAAACCGGCTCCCGTCGATGAATCAGACGCTATCAAGTCAGGTTTACGAGGACAAGCGCCGTCGACGGCCGGTACGGTGATCAAGGGCGCAGCGCCCGCGCCGGTTCAACTGCCCCGCAAGATCGTCGTGCAGCGAGGAGCCCGCGGGCCTCTCCTCCTCCGGCTCGCCGCCCGTGGTCGAGCGACGCCGGCGCCGTCGAGGCAGTGAAGGGCGACCTCGTCGCCGCTGAACCTCGAAGAGCCGGCGATACGGCCTCAGGCATCCCAGGTGTACGCCGCGCCGATCCGCGCCAGCCGATCCCGCGTGGCCCGCTCGCAAAAGACGCCCGCGAGCGCATGCTCGTACATCGCGCGCGGTGAGTGGCCGAGGCTTTCGGCAGCGGCGCAGTCGGCACTCAAGTCGGTGCCCATCAGCACCGGGTCGTCCGACGAAATCGAGCACCGCACCCCGGCCGCGAGCATACGCGGCAGCGGATGCTCGGCCAGGGTGCCGACAACTCCGGTACGGACGTTGCTCCAGGGAGTAACGTCGCAGACGATACCGCGAGCGGCGATCTCGGCGAGAAGCGCCGGATCCTCGACGGCCCGCACGCCGTGCCGCAGGCGCTCGGCGTGCAGCAGGTCGAGGGCGACGCGCACAGAGGCAGGGCCGGCATGCTCGCCGGCGTGGGGCGCGGCTCTGAGACCGCCCTCCCGAGCGGCCGCGAACGGCCGCGCGAACAGCTCCGGCGGGTAACGGTGCTCGCTGCCCCCGAGGCTGAGACCGACCACGCCTCGCTCGCGGTACTTCACCGCCCACTTCACCAGCTGGTCGGCGGTCTCAACCGGGAGGTTGCGAGTGATATCGGGCGTCAGCCTAACCTCGACCCCGTGCCGCTCCCTTGCCTCCTCGACGCCGGCGCAGTAGCCGTCGAACACCTCCTGCCAGGAGGAGCCCCGAGCCACGGGCTCCGAGGGCGAGAAGATGGCCTCGATGTACACGCAGCCCTGGGCGGCGGCTTCGCCGGCGTAGTCGACGAGGATCTCGCGGAAGTCGCGCTCGTACCGCAGCGCCTGCGTGGTTCCGATCCACACCTGGATGAAGTGATCGAAGTCGCTGAAGCGGCAGAACCGCCGCAGGCTCTGCTCGTCCCGCGCCGGCAGGCGCACATCGTTGCGGCGCGCGATCTCGAGCAGACGAGCCGGCCTGACGGTCGCCTCGAGGTGCACATGCAGCTCGATCTTGGGGTACGGCAAGGCACGCTCCCCCGGGGAGGGCGAAGGCTCTCCGGAGGCAGTGTACTGATCGGCCGTCATAGCGCCATCGTACCGCACCCGCCAGACGCGACGCCCGCCGGACGCATGCCAACAGAGCTGGACAACGAGCTTGCGGCGATCCCCGCGAGGTATCAGGCCGACCGGTCGGCCACTCGCCGAGAGGAACGTCGTGACCTGCCCCCGAGACTTGCTGAGAGGAACGTCGCGACCCGCCCCCGAGATCGAGGCCCGCGACCTGAACCTGATTACTTGCGCGGTGGGCTGCCCTCGCTGCGCCACACGAGGAAGGCGCGCGTGAAACCGTCGAGATCGCCGTCGAGCACGGCCTGAGTGTTGCCGACCTCGAAGCCGGTTCGCAGGTCCTTGACCATCTGATACGGGTGCAGGACGTAGCTGCGGATCTGGCTACCGAAGTCGACGTTCATCACCTGGCCGCGCTCCCTGGCCAGCTCCTCGGCCAGCTTGCGCTCCTCGAGCTCCACCAGCTTCGACTTGAGCATGCGCATCGCCACGGCCTTGTTCTGGAGCTGTGAGCGCTCGTTCTGGCATTGCACGACTATCCCGGTGGGATGGTGCGTGATGCGGATCGCGGAGCTCGTCTTGTTGACGTGCTGACCGCCGGCGCCGCTGGCGCGGTACGTATCGATGCGCAGGTCGTCCTCGTTGACCTCTACGTCAACGTCCTCGCTCACCAGAGGCGACGCGTCGACCGAGACGAAGCTCGTATGGCGGCGATTGGCGGAGTCGAAGGGGCTCAGACGCACGAGACGATGTACGCCGCGCTCGGCCTGCAGAAGCCCGTAGGCGTTGTCGCCCTCGACGGTAAGCGTGGCGCTCTTGAGACCGGCCTCGTCGCCTTCCTGCGAGTCGTTGATCTCGACCTTGAAGCCGCGGTGCTCGAACCAGCGCAGGTACATGCGCAGAAGCATCTCGGCCCAGTCCTGCGACTCGGTGCCGCCGGCGCCGGAGTGGATGGTGAGGATGGCGCCGCCTTCGTCGTACTTGCCGCTGAAGAAGCGCTGCTCTTCGCCGCGCTCAAGGTCGATGTCGAGGCGGACGACGCCGTCCGCGAGCTCCTGGAGGAGCTCCTCGTCGACGGCGTCGCCGGCAAGCTCCTCGCGCAGCAGCTCCTCGGTGGACTCGAGGTCGCCGTAGCGCTCCTCCAGATCGGCGAACTCCTGGAGGCGCCGCTTGATGCGACTGTAGTCGGCGGACACCTGCAAGGCCGCCTCCTGGTCGTCCCAGAAGTCGGCGGCGCGCATGCGCTCCTCGAGAGCCTCGAGGTCGGCTGTCAGCCTGGCGGGGTCAAAGATAGCTCCGCAGCCAGCCCAGGCGCCCGCAGGCCTCCTTGAGCCGCTCGCGGAGCGCGTCCAACTGAACGAGCGCTTCTGAGGCAGTCGTGCTCATGGTCGGGTGAGTATAGCCGCGGCAGCCGGCGGCCGCGACCGGCGGCCGCCGGCTGCCTTACGACGAAGCGCCTGGTGTCCGTGCGCCTTGTGTGCTGCCGGCCGCGTCCGGCCTGCGCGCCGACCGGCCGCCTCCGGCCTGTGTGCCGCCGACCGCGTCCGTCCTCGCCGACTCCTTCCGTCGACGTGTCTCCGCCGCCTCGACCTCACGACACGCCGGAAGCCCTCACAGATGAGATCGGGCCCGCACAGATGATGCCCATCGTTCTCTAAGCGCAGGGCGAGTGTCGCGAGGAGATCGACCTCGGAGAAACGCGACTCCATCGGCGCCCTGCCAGCGCAGACCGGCCTGCGTGCGACGCCGACCGCTGTGACGCAACGACATGGTCGAATGTATGCTTGACAATACTGTGTCACACACAGTATAGTATCACCATGAACAGCGAAGCCATGAACCACGAAGACCAGATCGTAGCCGGGCATCTTCAGGAACTCCGTCGCGGCTCCGTCGTACTCGCCTGCCTGAGCGTGCTGCGTCGCCCGCAGTATGGCTACTCGCTCCTCAGGGTGCTCGATGAAGCGAGCATCCAGACGGACGCAAATACGCTCTACCCGCTGCTGCGCCGCCTCGAGAGCCAGGGCCTTCTCACGAGCGCCTGGAACACCGACGGCACACGACCGCGCAAGTTCTACAGCACGAGCGACGCCGGCGACCGCGTGCTTGAGCGCCTTGCGACAGAGTGGACGAAGCTCGGCGCAGACCTCGCTCAACTCCTACGGAGGGAGGAAGCATGAACGATCTCGTCGACCGCTACGTGTGGGCAGTCGCCAAGGACCTGCCGGCCGACGCGCGTGAGGACGTCGCGCGCGAGCTGCGCGCCACCATCGAGGACATGGTCGAAGCACGCGGGCAGGCCAGCGACGAAACGATCCGTGAGGTGCTCGTCGAGCTCGGCGATCCGTCCCAGCTGGCACTCCGGTACAGCGGCAGAAAGCGCTACCTCATCGGTCCCGCCGTCTACCCGTTTTACGCGCGCCTGCTCAAGACGCTGATCACGATCATTGTCCCGATCGTGCTCGCCGCAACTCTGTTCGACCGCCTCCAGACGAAGGACAACGTCGTCATCGGCATCCTCGAAGCGCTGAACGCCAGCCTGCTGGCCGGCATCATGGTGTCGTTCTGGGTCACGCTCGTCTTCGCCGTCCTCGAGCGCGCGGATGTCCGTCCAAATCAACCACATGCCGGCGGCGGTAAAGCCTGGAGCCCCGACGCCCTTCCACAGGTCATCGAGAAGCGCCAGATCAGGCTGGTGGAAACGATCTTCTCCGTGGTGGCGCTCTCCCTTCTCCTCGTCGCCGTCCTCTGGCTGCGTTCGCACTCGGGGACGCACCTGCCGACCGACGCCGAGGGTGGATCGATCCCGTTCCTCGACGCGGGCTTGTGGACCTTCTGGATGCCCGCCTTCATCGCGACGATAGCGGCGAACATGGCCACCGAGATCTGGAAGTACGTCTCCGGATACTGGACCCTGCCCCTGGCGATAGTAAACGTCGTCGTCAACGCCCTCTTCTCCGGCATCGTGATGGCGATCCTGGCGACGCAGACCGTGATCTCCCCCGCGTTCCTCGCGGCGTTCTCGGATCAGACGGGCACCGAGTTCCCCGTCGGCGTCGTCGGGACGGCCTTCCTGGTGCTCGTGCTCGGCATCTGTGTGGCGGACAGCATCGAGGGCGTGATCAAGCACCTGAGGCTGCGCCGCGCGTTGCAGGCCAGCCGGCTCACGAGGGGAGCCGGCTGAGAGCCGGGGGTCCGGCTCGATGCCGCACATGAGCCAGGCGAACGTGACGGCATCACACGGGGCATAGCCGGATCGACGATCCAGCTACGCCCCATGGCACTTCTTGTATTTCTTCCCGCTCCCGCACGGGCACGGATCGTTGCGCCCGACGCGAGTCTCGACGTGCCGCTGCTTCACCGCCACCCCGCCTCCGGCCTGCGCCGCGGCGCGCCGATCGGCGGCGCCGGCCTGGGCCTGGGCCGCAATGTTGGGCGGCGGCGTGTCGGCGAACCCCCCCGCCGCCATCGCGACATCGGAGAAAGACGTCTCCGTGATGAGGTCGTCGCCGCTCGAGTAATTGAGCGCCACCATTGGCTCGTCAAGGGCGACGGAGGCGAACATCGCGAGATCCTCGGGGCTGTTCTTAAGGATAGTGGTCACAGTGCTGACCTTGATGCTCTCGAGCATCTCCTGGAAGAGATCGAAGCCCTCGTTCTTGTACTCGACGAGAGGATCGCGCTGCCCCAGCGCCCGCAGGTGAATGCCCTCCTGCAGGTAGTCCATGTCGAGCAGATGGTCCTTCCAGCGAGTGTCGACCACCTGCAGCATCACGGCGCGCTCCACGCTGCGCATCTGCTCCTCCCCGATGACGCGCTCCCGCTCGTCGTACTGGGCGAGCGCGTCATCCACAGCGATCTCCACGACCTCATCGATGCCGCCGGGAACCGCAGTGACGTCCGACCTGCCGATAGCCGGGTCGTAGAGCTGCCGCAGGCCGACGAAGAGGGCGTCGAGATCCCACTCTTCGGCGTACTGCTCGTTGCCCAGGGCGCCGAAAACGGCGCCCTCGACGAGTTCGCCCACCATCTCGCGAACCTGCTCACCGAAGTCCTCGCCCATGAGGATGCGCTGGCGCTGGTCGTAGATGACACGGCGCTGCTCGTTCATGACCTCGTCGTACTTCAGGACGTTCTTGCGGCGCATGAAGTTGAGCTCCTCGACCTTGATCTGCGCCTTCTCGACCACATTGCTGAGCACCTTCGCCTCGAGCGGCTCGCCATCTGACGGGCCCAGCCGGCTGAGCACGCGATACATGCGGTCGCCGGCGAAGAGCCGGATGAGCTCATCCTCAGCCGAGAGATAGAAGCGGCTTTCGCCGGGGTCGCCCTGGCGACCGGAGCGGCCGCGGAGCTGGTTGTCGATGCGGCGGCTCTCGTGGCGCTCGGTGCCGAGCACGTACAGGCCGCCCACCTCGCGCACTCCCTCTCCGAGCTTGATGTCGACGCCGCGGCCCGCCATGTTGGTAGCGATCGTCACGGCGCCGCGCTGACCGGCGTTCTCGATGATGCCGGCCTCCCGCTCGTGCTGCTTGGCGTTGAGCACATCGTGCGGCACGCCGCGGCGCTCGAGCAGCCGTGAGAGCATCTCGCTGGTCTCGACTGAGACCGTGCCGACCAGGACCGGCTGCCCGCTCTCGTAGCGCCCGACGATGTCTTCGACGACGGCCGCGAACTTCTCCTTCGTCGTCGTGAAGATCAGGTCGTTTTCGTCGAGGCGAATCATCGGCGCGTTGGTCGGGATCTGAACGACGTCGAGGCCGTAGATCTGGCGGAACTCGTCCTCCTCGGTCTTGGCGGTTCCGGTCATCCCGGCGAGGATCTCGTACATGCGGAAGTAGTTCTGCAGCGTGATCGTGGCGAGCGTCTGGTTCTCCTCGCGAATCGGCACCCGCTCCTTGGCCTCGATGGCCTGGTGCAGGCCCTCGGAGTAGCGGCGCCCGTCGAGAATGCGCCCTGTGAACTCGTCGACGATCAGCACCTCGCCGTTCTGCACCACATATTCCACGTCCCTGTGATACAGGGACTCGGCGCGCAGCGCCTGCAGAAGGTGATTGACGAGGCCGCCGTTGGAATCCTTGTAGAGGTTGTCAATGCCGAGGGCGCGCTCGACCTTGGCGACGCCGCGCTCCGTCACGGCCGCGGTGCGCTGCTTCTCGTCGACCTCGTAGTCCTCCCCGGGCTGCAGGCGCGACACGACGCGCGCGAACTCCCGGTATGTATTGGCCGCCGTCTCCGGCGCGCCGCTGATGATGAGCGGCGTCCTGGCCTCGTCGACGAGGATGGAGTCGACCTCGTCGACGATGCAGTAGTAGTGACTGCGCTGGACCATATGCTCGCGGCGCATGGTCATGTTGTCGCGCAGATAGTCGAAGCCGAACTCGGAGTTGGTGCCGTAGGTGACGTCGGCGTTGTACTGGGCACGCCGCTGCTCGGGCGACATGTTGGCCTGGATACAGCCCACCTCGAGCCCCAGGAACCGGTAGACCTGGCCCATCCACTCGGCGTCGCGCCGCGCCAGATAGTCGTTGACGGTGACGAGGTGAGCGCCGCGCCCAGCAAGCGCGTTGAGGTACATCGGCATCGTCGCGACCAGCGTCTTGCCCTCGCCGGTCTTCATCTCCGCGATGTCGCCCTCGTGCAGGACGATGCCGCCCAGCACCTGGACGTCGAAGGGCCGCATGCCGAGCGCCCGTTTGGCGGCCTCGCGAGCAGTTGCGAACGCCTCGAAGAGGAGGTCGTCGAGCAGCTCGCCATTGGCGAAGCGCTGGCGAAACTCCGGCGTCCTCGCCCGCAGCTGCTCGTCGGTAAGACAGGCAACGTCGTTCTCGAGATCGGCGACGCGTGCCGTCTGCTCCTCAAGGACCTTCAGACGCCGGCCCTCGCCGACGCGCAGCAGTTTGTCAACGATCTTGATCACGCGCGCATCACTCCCGGGTCGCGGGCTCGATTACTCGTCCGGCAGCGCGGTGCCCTGCCGCAGGCACAGCGCCACAGACCCACTCCCCGCAGACGCCTTGTGCCGAGCCTAGTGTACGCCCGGATCCCGGCGGCGTCAGCTCTCCATCGGCTCGATCAGGCCGTAGTTCCCGTCACCACGACGGTACACGACGTTGATGTGACCGGACTCGACGTTGGTGAAGACGAAGAAATCGTGCCCGACGAGCTCGAGCCGGAAGGTCGCCTCGTCGGGCGACATCGGCTTCAGGACGAACCGCTTGGTCTTGACGATACGCCCGCCGTCGACGACCGCAGGATCCTCGACGGCCGCGGCGCTCTCGCCGGAGGCCTCCTCGTCGAGCGCCGCATCGTCCACCGCCGCCGGTTCTGACTCGAGCACGCTCTCCTCAACGAGCGGCAGCTTGGCGTGACCGTGGCGGGTTCTGTCGCGCAGCTTGCTGAGATACTTCCTGACGCGTCGCACGAGCTTGTCGATGACCAGATCGATGGCCGCGTACATGTCGATCGCCGATTCACTGGCGCGGATCACGGGCCCCCGCGTGAAGACCGTCGCCTCGGCGATGCACGGCTCGGCGATGCGCGGGTTCTTCTCGACCCTCAGCTCGAGCTCTACCTGCGTCACTTCGTCGATTCGGCGCTGCTGCAGAAGCTTGTGCACGCGCTCGATCTTCTCGCTGGCGTAGTCGTGCAACGGCTCCGTGACGGTGACGTTGCGACCCTTGATCTGGGTTTTCATCGACATCGCTCCTTCTGGACGGCGTTGTCTAGCGATGCTTGGGAGGGTGAGCTGCGAATGGTTCGCGCGAACGTGAACACGTGAGTATCGAGACCTTCTTGAACGAGTGTCTTTGCGCTTTGATTCAGCGTCTCACCCGTAGTGTATACGTCGTCTATTACAAGCACTCGCCCGAACTTCTTCTTTACCCCGTCCACATCCTCCCGCAACACAAACGCGTCGCGTACGTTGGCGGCCCGGGCGGCGCCGGCGAGGGTGCTCTGGCGCGAGCCGTGCCGGACCCGGCGGAGCAGCGGAGCATACGGCAGCCCGACGGCACGGGCAAGCCGACGGGCGAGCAGCTCCGCCTGATTGAAGCCACGTTCGAGCCCACGTCGGCGGTGCGCAGGAACCCAGGTGACGAGGTCGACGGAGGCGGCGGGCAGGCAGCCCTTGGACAGCCTTCCGCTCGGGAGGCCGCAGGCGGCCGTGAAGGCGGGCAGCGCAAGCCGCCCCATCTCGTCGCAGAGCGAGCGCAGAGCGCCGAACTTGCAGGCGCCGACCAGGGCGCGAGCCGGCCCTTCATAGACGAATGCGGCGGTCGCCGTCGTGAAGGCCAGGTCCCGGCACCCGCATTCGCGGCAGCGGCGCGACGCGGCGATCGCAGCGTCCGCGCGCCGGGGCGATGCGCCCCTGCCGCGCAGCTCTGCGGCGCGCTCCCGTCTGCCGGCGGCGCCAGGCGGCGCCCAGAGACCCGGCGCCCCGCAGCGAGAGCAACGCGGTGCGGGCAGCGGCTGCAGCCCGGCGGCGCACCGCTCACAGAGCCAGGCGCCGACGGCGCGGCACTGCACACAGCGCTTGGGGAACACGAGGTCGAGGACGCCGTCGATGACCGCGCCGGCGCTCATCGACGGCACCATCTCAGGCCAGCTCCGGCTCCGCTCCGGGCGAGCCGCCCGGGCGCACGTGCGAGCGAGGCTCCAGCCGAGCGCCCGGTGCGATGAGCGAGTTGGCCGCGATCTCGCTGCGGTCGCCGATGACCGCGTTCTCATGGACGACGGCTTCGTGGTGGACGACCACGTTACGGCCGAGAATGCTCCCGGCGACGTAGGAGTTGCGACCCGCCTTGACGCCGTCCCAGTGGATAACGCCTTCGAGCACGGCGCCGTGCTCGATGACGCAGCCGTCCCCCACGATCAGAGGGCCGAGCAGCTCGGCCTCCGACTCAATGAGACAGCCGGCGCCGATGAGCACCGGCGGCTCGATGTGGACGCCGGGGTCGATACGCGTACCCTCGCCGACCCACACGCCCGGGCGCAGACAGCGCCCGGGCACGTCGAGGACGACGTTGCCGAGAAGCGCGTCGAAGTTGCTGACCCTGTATTGCTCGATGTTGCCGACGTCGTTCCAGTAGCCCTCGAGACGCCAGCGGTAGAACGGCGCGCCCGCCGCCAGAAGGGCGGGAAAGACGTCGCGGGCCCAGTCGCAGAAGGCGCCCGGCGGCACGAACTCGAAGATCTCGGGCTCGAAAGCGTAGATGCCGGTGCTGCACACGTCCGAGAGAGCCTCCTCGCGAGACGGCTTCTCCTGAATACCGGTGATGCGATCGTCGTCGTCGGCGATCACCACTCCGTAGAGCGAAGGGTCGGGAACCTCCTTGACCGCCAGGGTGGCGATGCCGCCCCGGCGGCGATGCGCCGCCAGGAAGGCCGTGAGATCGATGTCGGTGAGGCCATCGCCGCTCACGACGATGAAGGTGCCGTCCGCGAACAGCTCACGAAACGCCCCCACGCCGCCGGCCGTCCCCAGAAGCTCCTCCTCGTAGTTGTAGTGCATCTCCACGCCGAAGACGGAGCCGTCGCCGAAATACGAGTGGATCTTGTCCGGATGGTAGTGGAGGTTGGCGGCCACCTCGGTGATGCCGTGACGGCGCAGCAGCCGCAGCATGTGCTCCATCACGGGGCGATTGAGGATGGGCACCATCGGCTTGGCGGTGCGCCCGGTGAGCGGATGCAGGCGGGTGCCGAGCCCCGCGGCCATGATCATCGCCTTGTAGCCCGACGAGGCGCCGGCGGCAGACCCTTGCGCCGCGCCGCTCACGCCTCGCGCTCCCCGGCGGCGCAGGCGGACGCCAACGCCTCGACGTAAGGCGCGCGAAGCACGCCGACCTCCGTGATGATCGCCCCGATGTTGGCGGCGGGAGTAACGTCGAAGGCAGGGTGATGAGCGCGTGCGCCGGCGGGCGCGACCTGCTCCCCGCGGAAGCAGATCACCTCATCCTCGGCGCGCTCCTCGATGGGGATGGCGGCGCCGTCTAGGATGGTGAGATCGACCGTGGAGAGAGGCGCCGCAATGCAGAACGGAACGCCGTGCTCCTTGGCGAGCACCGACAGTGTATAGGTGCCGATCTTGTTGGCCGTGTCGCCGTTGGCGGCGATACGGTCGGCGCCGACCACGATGCCGTCGACGGCGCCGCGCTGGATGAAATGCCCGGCCATATTGTCGCTGATTACCCTGTACGGGATGCCCTCGGCGCCGAGCTCCCAGGCGGTGAGGCGGGCGCCCTGAAGCCAGGGTCTCGTCTCGTCGACGAGCACGGAGATGCCCCCGTGCCGCACCTGAGCCGAGCGGATGACGCCGAGCGCCGTGCCGTACCCGGCCGTCGCCAGCGCGCCGGCGTTACAGTGGGTGAGGATGGTGTCGCCGGCCTTGAACAGCGCCGCGCCGTGCTCGCCGATACGCAGGCAGCGCTCAACGTCGTCGTCGAGGATCGCCTGCGCCCGCGCCAGCAGAGCCGCGACGCAGGCCTCCGGCGCGCCCGTACAGGCCGCCCAGGCGTCGCGCATCTCATCGACCGCCCAGCGCAGGTTGACGGCCGTCGGCCGCGTGGCCAGCAGGCCCTCGGCGGCCTGCTCGAGCGCGGCCCGGAAGGCCGCCGCGTCCGACGGGTGCGCCGCGGCGGCCGCGGCGGCGGCGAGCGCGAGCCCGCCCGCCGCCGCCACGCCGATGGCCGGCGCGCCGCGAACGGTCATATCGGTGATGCACGCCGCGACCTCCTCCCAGCTGCGGCAGTGCACGTAGCGTTCCTCGTGCGGCAGCGCCAGCTGGTCGATGAGCACCACCTCATCGGCGAGGATGTCGACGGTGCGCACCCTCAGGCGCGACGCCGCGACCGCCACACCGCCCTCCGGGCCTGACTCAGGCATGCCTCGACGCGCTCCTCAGGTGCCCTGGTCCCACGACGCGAGGTAGGCAGCCTGCTCCTCGGTCAGCGTGTCGCACTCGATCCCCATGCCGGCGAGCTTGAGCCTGGCGATCTCGTCGTCGATGTCAGAGGGAACGACGTAAACCTTGTTCTCGAGGCTGTCGTGGTTCTTGACCATGTACTCCGCCGAGAGAGACTGATTGGCGAAGCTCATGTCCATGACCGACGCCGGGTGGCCCTCTGCGGACGCAAGGTTGATGAGGCGGCCCTCCGCGAGCAGATAGAGACGACGGCCGTCGGCCATCACGTACTCCTCGACGAAGTCGCGCACCGTGCGCTTGGAGACGGCCAAGGACTCGAGCGCGGGGATGTCGATCTCGACGTTGAAGTGGCCGGTGTTGGCGATGATCGAGCCGTCCTGCATGACCTCGAAATGCTCGCGGCGCAGCACGTGGATGTCGCCGGTGGCCGTGATGAACAGCTTGGCTACTTTGGCGGCCTCGGCGACCGGCATCACACGGAAGCCGTCCATGGCGGCCTCGAGCGCACGCAGGGGGTCGACCTCGAGCACGATGACGTTGGCGCTGTGGCCCCTCATGCGCGTCGCGAGGCCGCGGCCGCACCAGCCGTAACCGGCCACGCAGACCGTCATGCCGGCGAGCAGGACATTGGTGGCGCGAACCACACCGTCGAGGGTGCTCTGCCCTGTGCCGTAACGGTTGTCGAACATGTGCTTCGTGTTGGCGTCGTTCACGGCGATGATCGGGAACATGAGGCGACCCTCGGCCTCGAGGGCCTTGAGGCGGATGACGCCCGTGGTCGTCTCCTCGGTACCGCCGATGATGTCGGCGGCCATGTCGGGGCGCTCGCCGTGGAGGACGCCAACGACATCGGCGCCGTCGTCCATGGTGATGTGCGGCCGGTGATCGACGCACGCACTGATGTGGGAGTAGTACGTGGCATCGTCCTCGCCCTTGATGGCATGGACGCGCACGCCGTAATCGTTGACGAGCGCTGCAGCGACGTCGTCCTGGGTGCTCAGCGGGTTGCTGGCGCAGAGCACGACGTCGGCGCCTCCGGCGACGAGGGTGCGCATGAGGTTGGCCGTCTCGCTGGTGACGTGCAAACAGGCGCCGACACGCACGCCCTTGAGCGGCTGCTCGGCCGTGAAGCGCTCGCGGATGGACCTGAGGACCGGCATGTTGAGGTCGGCCCACTCGATGCGGCGCACGCCTTCTTGAGCCAGGCCGATGTCTTTGATGTCGTAGTCGGAAGCCACGAGACTCTCACCCTTCTTCGTCGTCGTTCGCCTGCAGTACGCCGCAGGCGGCTATCTGGAGATCATAGTACGCAGCCACGAGCACCGCTGGAACCATGGTTTCGGAGAGGGCGGCGATGCCCGCCCGGATCGCCGCCCCGGCCTCAAAAGCCGAGAGCCGCCGAGCGTCGGCAACGCCTCCCACAACGCCGGCAGAGTATACCCGAGCCCCGCCACGGGCACGAATGTCGGCAGGTTGATAACGGCCGCTGAGCGACGGGAAGCTGCGCGGCACGCCAGCGGGCCAGCGGCCGGCGAGCGGACCGCGCAGCTCGAGATTCACATGATCCGTCACCGCGAGCAGCGCGCCCGGCGGAGGCGAACAGTTGGCGCGCCCGCACTGCACGACCGGCGCCACCAGGCCCAGACAGACGCCCGGCGGCTGGCTCGCGAGAAGCGCGAAGAGCTCGCCTGCAAACGGGCGGCGCGGACGCAGCTCATGGCGCGCCAACGGCCGGATCTCGGCCTCCGGAAACAGCGCCACACAGACACGCTGCGACGCCGCGTCATCGGCCGTGAGGGCGAGCCTGACGGCGTTCCCCATACGTCAGTCGGAGCCGGCGGCGGCCAGCCTGCTCTTGAGAGCCTGGATCGCTCCCACGGGGGTGGGGTCGACGCCGTAGAGCAGGGCGAGGTAGAAGGACACGTAGTCGCCGAGCTGGACGAGCGAGAACAGGCGCGCCAGACGGCTCTGCCCGCGCGCCCCGACCGTCTCGACGGCCAGGCCGCGCGAGCGCAGCTCCTCCGCGGTGAGCGCCACACGGCGCACGAGGCGAGGGTCGGCATCTCCATCCAGAAACACGCCGACGGTGGATGCGGAGATCGCCGGCAGGCTGGTCCAGCCCATGAGCTCGTTGTGGTCGATCTCGGGAAGCTCGCCCCAGAAGGCGGGCGCCTTGGCGTTCTCGTTGATCTGGCCCTTCCAGCGTCTCGCGACGGGCGTAGTGAGCCCGGCCCCGTAGACCACCGTCTGGCGCCCGTGCAGCCCCCGAGCCAGCATCCTGGCGCGGTTCGCGTCTTCGCCGGAGCCGGGGCCGTACTCGATGACACCCTCGCGTAGAAGGCGAGCCGTCTCGGCGACGTCGTCGTCGTCGATGCTCGCCAGCCCCATGGCCGTCAGCGCGGCCAGCACGGGAGCCGTGAGGTAGCCGAGGGCGGCCCGCGGCTGGCAGCCGCGGGGAACCATCACGAGCGGCGCGGCACAAGCCGCCGCCAACCCGGCGAGTTGGCCGCCCGAGGCGACGCAGAGCAGCGTGCAACCGCGTGCGGCGGCAGCCTCGGCGCAGGCGAGCGTCTCCTCCGTGTCCCCTGAATAACTCACCGCAACGACGAGCGTGCCGGGCCCGGCCCAGGCGGGCAACTCGTAACCACGGACGACCGCCGTCGGGACCGCCAGCTCCGAGGCGGCGGCGAGGGCGAGGTCGGCGCCGATCGCCGAGCCCCCCATGCCGCAGACGACGAGGCCGGTCGGCGCGGCATCGCTTTCGTCCGCCGCCCCGGCGAGAACACGGCGAGCGACCGCGTAGCCGCCGGTGAGCTGGCGCGGGAGCTCCTCGAGCGCGCCGAGCATGTCGGCGACGTCGAGCTCGCGGACCCGCGCAGCGCCCAGGGCGATGGAATCAACCTTCTGGGCAGCGCCCGTCACTTCATACCTCGCGAATAACGGCCAGGACGCGATCGCGCTGCTCCTCCATCAGCCCGCGCTCGTCGGCGCCGAGATTGAGCCGCACGAGGGGCTCCGTGTTGGAGGCGCGCACGTTGAAGTGCCAATGCTCATAATCCACGGAGATGCCGTCGATCTTCGAGATCTCGCCGTCCGAGAACATCGCCTCGATGCGCGCCAGCACGGCCGGCACGTCGGCGACGGTGGAGTTGATCTCGCCGCTGATGAAGTACTTCTGGCGCAGCGGCTCGAGCAGCTCGGCGAGCGTCGCCTTCTTCTCGGCGAGCAGCTCGAGGATGAGCAACGCCGGGATGAAGCCGGAGTCGGCGTTGTAGTTCTCGCTGAAGTAGTAGTGCCCGGAGACCTCGCCGCCGAAGAGAACCTGCTCGCGGCGCATGCGCTGTTTGAAGAAGGCGTGCCCCACCCGGTTGAGGAGCGGCACGCCCCCGTTGGCGCGCACGACGTCCGGCACGACACGGCTGGCGCGCAGGTCGTAGAGAATCTTCGCGCCCGGATGCTTCAGAAGAAGCGCCTCCGCGAGGAGCGCCGTGACGAAGTCGCCAGGCACGAACCCGCCGGCCTCGTCGATGAAGAAGCAGCGGTCGGCGTCCCCGTCCCAGGCGATGCCGAGGTCGGCCTTCTCGGCCACGACCCGCTCCCGGATCTCCCGGCTGTTCTCCTCAAGCAGAGGGTTGGGCTCGTGATTCGGGAAGGTGCCGTCGACCTCGAAGTACATCTTCACGCAGTCCAGCGCCGTGCCCCCGAAGACCAGCGGAGCCAGCTTGCCGGCGACCCCGTTGGCCGCGTCCATTACGACCTTGTCCGGCCGGAAGGCGCCGATATCGACCATGCTGTGCAGATGCTGCACGTACGCCGGATAGAGGTCGCACTGCTCGCTGCCGGCGCCGGCCGCCGCGAGAGGCAGATCGCCGAGCGCCTGACTGCGCTGCTTGAGCTCGGGGATACCCTGGTCGCCGCTGAGCGGCAGAGCCCCGGCGCCCACGAGCTTGAGGCCGTTGTACTGAGGTGGGTTGTGCGACGCCGTGATCATGGCGCCACCGTCGAGGCCCCGGGAGGCGACACCGTAGTAGAGCATCTCGGTGGGGACCAGCCCGAAATCGACGATCCCGGCGCCGCCGGCGGCGGCTCCGGCCGCGAACGCCTCGAGGAGAGCGTGCGACGAGGGCCGGGGGTCCATGCCCGCCCCGAGCGTGGCGGCGCCGAGTTGCTGAGCCAGCGCGTAACCGAGGCGCGCGGCCACGTCCTCGTTGAGCTCCTGAGGGCAGAGCCCGCGGACGTCGTATGCCTTGAAGATGCCGTCTGGGATCACCGTCTGGCCTCCTCACCGCGCTGATACTCGTTGAACTGGATGGCGCCGTCGGCGAGCGTCGTCCCCGGGTAGACGCAGATGCCGCGTGCCAGACGGTTGCCTGCCCCCACGGCGCACCCCTCACCGAGGACCGCGCCGTCGAGCTGCGCGCCCGCGCCCACGCTGCTGCCGCGAACGACGATGCTGCTCTTGATGTGGGCGTGCGGCGCAATGTCGACATCGGACTGGACGACCGACTCCGCGACCCTCGCGCCCTCGCCCACGCGCGCAGCAGCGCCGATCACGGCCCGCGGCCCGATGCGGGCGCCGGCCTCCACACGCGCGCGCTCGCCCACGTAGCACGGCGGCACGACTCGAGCGTCGGGGTCCACGACGGCCGACAGCGCCACGTAGACGTAGTCGCGGCCGAGCTGAGCCCCGACCGCCGTGTCGACGACGCGCTCGAGGATGTCGAAGTGAGCCTGCAAGTAGCTTTCGGGGGTGCCGATGTCGCACCAGTACCCGTGATCGACGAAGCCGTAGAGAGAGCCCGCCTGCGCGAGCACCGGGAAGACGCCTCGCTCGATAGAGAAGAGGCGACCGCGCGGGATCATTTCGAGAATCTCGGGCTCGAGGACGTACACGCCGGCGTTGATGAGGGCGGTCCCCTCCCACTCGCCCGGCTTCTCGACGAAGCTGGCGACGGCGCCGTCGTCGCGCAGCTCCACGAGCCCGTAGCGACGCGGGTCATCGACGGGGGTGAGACACACGGTGCCCGTGGCACGGCGGTCGGCGTGCATCGCCGCGAGAGCCGTGAGGTCCACGTCGCTGAGAACGTCTCCGTTGAAGACGAAGAAGCTGCCGTCGTCGAGCAGGGCCTCGCAGTTCGCTATGGCTCCAGCCGTCCCCAGCGGCTCGCTCTCGACCGCGTAGTCGACCTGCAGGCCGTACGCCGTGCCGTCGCCGATCTCAGCCTCGATGGCGTCCGCCAGATAGCCGGTCGAGAAGATCGCGCGCTCCACGCCGTGCCGCGCCATATTGTCGAGGATGTACGAGACGAAGGGGCGCTCCACGACGGGCGCGACCGGCTTGGGCACACGCAAGGTGACCGGCCGCAGTCGCGTACCCTCGCCGCCCACGAGGATGATCGCCTGCCGTGGGCCAGTGTGCGCAGCACACATCGCAGCCGCTCAGCCGGAGACGGGCGCCGGAATCGGTTCGCCGAGGCCGATGCCTTCGTACTCGAGCCCAGCGGCTGCAGCGGCCTCCGGATCGAGCTGATTACGACCGTCGATGAGCAGCGGCCGGCGCATGCGCGCCGCCGCGTCCGCCCAGTCGAGCCGCGCGAACTCCGGCCACTCCGTGACGAGCACGGCCGCGTCGGCATCCTCGAGCGCTTCCATGGGCGCGCCCACAAGGGTGACTCCCGGGAAGAGCGGGTGCACACCGGGGGCGAGCATGGGATCGTAGGCGCGCACGTTGACGCCCTCGTGCACGAGGCGACCGGCGAGCACGATGGAAGCAGCTTCACGGAGATCGTCGGTGTGCGGCTTGAACGTGAGGCCGAGCAGCGCCACGGTGGTGCCGCGCAGCTTACCCAGGCGAGCCGCCAGCTTGCCGACGACGCGGCGCTTCTGCAAGGCGTTGACCTCGATGACCGCATTGAGGAGCTGGAAGTGATAGCCGGTGTTGCCGGCGAGCTGCTTGAGCGCCTGTACGTCCTTCGGAAAACAGGAGCCACCGTAGCCGATGCCGGCCCGCAGGAAGTGCGGCCCAATGCGATGGTCGAGGCCCATGCCGTACGCGACGGTGCGCACATCGGCGCCGAGATGCTCGCACACGTTGGCGATCTCGTTGATGAACGAGATCTTCGTGGCGAGGAAGGCGTTCGACGCGTACTTGATCATCTCGGCGGTAGAGACGCTGGCGCGCACCACCTCGGCGTCGATACCGCGGTACAGCGCCTCCACGTCATCTCCGTCCTCATCGCTGAAGGACCCGATAACGATGCGATCCGGCTCGAGGAAGTCCTGGACGGCAGCGCCCTCGCGGAGGAACTCGGGGTTTGAAGCATAGGTGATGCCGCTCGCGCCCATCGCCTCGAGCTCAGCTGTTATCTTGTCGCCGGTGCCGACCGGGACCGTGCTCTTCATGACCAGCAGATGCTCGCCGCCACGCGCCGCGATCTCACGAACGGCGTGCTTGACGCGCGAAAGGTCGGCGTCGCCGGAAACCGACGGCGGCGTGTCGACGGCGATAATGAGGATCCGGCAGGACGCGACCAGCTCGTCGTAAGAAGTGGTGAAAGAGAGTCGCGAGGCGTTGTCGTCGATCAGCTTCTCGAGGCCGGGCTCGTAGATGGGCACCTCGCCCCTCTTGAGGCGAGCGATCTTCTCGGCATCGAGATCCATGCAGACGACGTCGTGGCCGACGTGGGCGAAGCACACCGCGGAGACAAGGCCGACATACCCGACGCCGACGACGCCGATCGAGGGGGCGGAATCCATACTGGGATGCACCTCCGTGTAAAGGGAAGAGCGAGTGTGGCGAAGTTTACCACAGCGTCCCGCGAGAGCCGCCGCCGGGCGCGCGGGAGCGGTTCAGCGGCCGCGGGCGTGGGTACTCCCGGCGCAAGCCAGCCGCCGCCGGGCACGTGCAAGCGGCTCAGCGGCCGCGGGCGCGCGCCAGAGCCTCCCGGCTGAGGCGGTCCTGGGGATTGAGGGCCAGGGCGCGCTCGAAGGCGGCGGCGGCGGCCTCCCGCCGCTGGTACACGTTGAGCAGCAGCAGGCCCTCGTTGTAGTGAACGGCCGCACGATCCGGCTGCAGGCGGCGGGCACGGCGCAGAACGGTGATCGCCTGGCCGCTCTCGCCGAGGCGCCGCAACACGAGCGACTGCGTGATCAGCGGATCCACAGCCAGGGGGTTGCTCCTCGCCGCCCGCCGCACATGCTGCAGCGCCGCGGCCGCATCACCGGCGGCCGCAGCGGCCACTGCGGCCTGCTGAGCGCGCGCCGCGCGATACGGAAACACCCAGCTCACCGCAAGAAGGAGGAGCATCGCCGTCACGACCACGCGCCAGGGCCAACCCACGACACGAAGCCGGCGAAGCTCTCGCACGGTCGTCGCACCCTCCCCCCCTCGCGAAGGGAGATCGACCTCCGGCGACGACGAGGTCGCGCCACCGGCCTCGCGCCTCGTCGAGAGGTACGAAGCACAGGTAGCGGCGATGAGGAAGAACGCGGCGCCGATGGCCGCCATATCCCAGTCCCAGTCCCACGACATGTGCACCACGAAGGCCACGGCGGCCGCCTGCAACGCCGCGAGGAGCGCGCGCAGGGGATCGCCCCGGCCGGCGAACGGATTGCCCATAGCGGCGGCGAGGATGAGGGCGATGGTCGCGGCGAAAAGCCCGAGGCCGACCACGCCGAGGCCGCTGAGCACGTTGAACCACTCGCTGTGCGCGTGCTTGACGACGCCTTCGTCGTCGCGGAAGCGCTCGTGCGTGAATACGAAGGTGCCGGCGCCGGCTCCCAGCAGACGGTCGTGAGCCGACTGCTGCAGCGCCTCGCGCCAGAGCGGCGGCCGGCCGGTGTTCATGGAGGCCAGCCGGCTGACGCCCTCTTCTGACTTGGTCTCGTCGCTGTCGGCGAAGAAGGTCCGTGCCCGCTCGGCGACCCAGTCGGTCCCTCCGCGAGCCTGGATATAGCTCGCGGAGACGCCGACGACGCTGCCGGCGACGAGCACGATGATCACCGCGCCGGCCACACGACGCGACCACGCCGGCCACACGACGCGTCGTTGCAGCATCGCCACGGCGAGCTGCAGCACGGCCGCCAGCGCCATGGCCGCCAGCGCGAGCCGCAGAAGCGCATGGCCCTCGAGTGTACGCAGGGCGGCGTCCTCGGTCGCCGCGAAAAGGGTGCCTCTGTCGCGCACCAGCCAGAGCGCGACCGTCGCGGGAGCCACCGTGGCGACGAGGCTGAAGAAGCTCGCCAGCCGCGTCGTCGTAAGGGCGAAGTAGACGAGAAGGCAGACGGCCAGGGCGAGCCAGCCGCCGCGCGAAAGCGTGAAGAAGAACGTAAAGAACAGGAGCGTGGCGCCGGCGGCGACGAGAAAGCGCCAGACCGGCGCGAGACGCGCGTCCGCGGCCGTCGCCACAGCCACCGTAAGCCCCATCACCATGAGCAGCGCCAGGACATTCCAGTACCCCACCGGGCTGTCGAGTCGCGCGTACGTGTGGGCGTGCGTCACGACGTCCGGCAGGGCCTTGCCGAGAAACGCGTAGCCGGCGACGGCGACGCACACGAGCACGAACCCATAGCCCACCATCTGCAGATGCAGGCGCCGTGCGGGAACCACGCCGACGACGGCGGTGACCGCCAGATAGAAGGCGGCGAGATTGAAGGCGTCCCAGCTCAGGTCTGGCCCGAGAGACCACAGGACCGAGAGACCGGCCCAGAGAACGAACGCCCCGAACGCGCCCAGCGCCACGAGAAAGATAGGCGACGGCCGGCGCGTACCGCCGGGAAGCCAGAGCAGCACGGCGGCGAGCACCAGGCACGCGATGACGACCGGAGCGCTGCGCGTCAGGATGTAGCCGCCGGAGAGGAAGGCGAACAGAGCCACTGCGCCCAGCATCATCGTGTGCGGAGCCGCCGACAGAGAGCGCCAGACAGCGCCGGATCGCTCCGGCAGCATGTTTACCGTTTCGTCCATTATCGCTAGTATACGTGTGGAGCCTCACGTGACGGGTCGAATCGGCCGTCTGGCGGTATCGGTCGCCAGCAGTGGCGGCCGCCAACGGCGGCCACTGCTGGGTGGGGCGTAAAGTCTGGCGGCCGCCGGCTGCCGGGTGAGAAGCGAGGGGGGGTGAAGCTATGAAGTCGAAGCTCATCGCCGCCGTCATCCTTGCGCTCGTGCTCGCCCTCGGGTTCTCCGCGGTGGCGGGCGCCGCCGTGCCGCAGAGCACGATCGACGCGATCATCAAGGACGCCGCCGACGGCACGATCGACGGTAACTGGACCGACGCGGAGATCCGCGCGGCGCTGGCCTTCCTCGAGAAGAACCCGACGTACAAGCAGTACGGCGATACTCTAGGGGCGCTTGAGGATTACCTCGCTAGCGAGCGGGATCCGGGCGAGCGGGCAGGCGAACTCGCCTTCACCGGAGGAGAGATCTTCGCGATCCTCGCCGCCGGTGCCGGGCTCGTCGGAAGCGGCGCGCTACTGCGCCGCCGCCACACCTGACCGCGCCGCACCGACACCAGCTGCATCGAGGCGCCTTCCCCGCTCCGGGGAAGGCGCCTCATCTCGTTTTGCGAGAAAGAACGTGAAACGTGACGAGTCGAGGCGCCCGGTCGTCGCGCAACACGCGTGCAGAGGGAATCCCCAGATCCCCGGCCAGCGAGAGAGCTGCGGCACGCATACCCCCATGGTAAGTCACGGTCACGCCCGGCCTCGCCGGGGCCTCGGCCCGCGCCAGGAGCTCGGCCTGATACCCCCACACGCCAAGCCACGCGAGAGCGCGGCGCGCAGCGCGACCCGACGGCCCGACAATGCCGACGGTCGTGTTACGGCGCCCGGCGAACGAGAAGCCAAGCTGGGTCGAGGCGAGGCGAGGCGCGAGCGCACCCGGCCAGCAGCTGCGCACAAGCGTGGCGACACCCGCGGCGGCGGCGCGACGGCGGCGGTCGTCCCGGCTCTCCGCCGCTCGCACCGCCCGCCCTGATGCCGACGAAACCGTGACGGTCGTCAAGGGCGAGACGGGCATCCTGCTCTCGCGAATCGCCGCGGAGACGACGGCGGCCGGCGACGCGGCCGGCGAGCCGGGTGAGGCGCTGGGAAGTGGATCGCTCAAGACGGTCGGCAACCCCTCCTGGAGAAGGACGCCGGCGAGCTCCCCCAAGGCGGCGGCCGCACGTGTCGCTCCGCCGGCCGAACGCACTTCGGCCGGCGCCACGTACATCGCCAGCGGGGGCCTCACACGAATGGCGCGAGTCGTCCTGGCGACGAGCCCCTGCCAGGACGCGACCGTCAGAAGGTCCACCGCGACCGGTCCGCCGGCCGAGCGCCGCAGGCGCCGGCGGACCTCGTCGCCGTACACTCGGGCAGTACCGGGCGCTCCGCACGCCACGACCAGTACGCGTGCCGGCTGAGTCACATGTCGCACTACAGGTTTCAAGGAAAGCGACTTGCCGCCCAGCTCCACAGCCAGGCGCACCTGCTCGATGGCGGCCTCGTCCAGGCGCAGCGACCTCGCGGCCCGGCAATGGGCGGCCACCACTGGCAGCGCGATCACCTGGATGGCCTCCGGCTCGGCGGTCTGTAGCGCCGTCACGACCCCCGTGATGTCACGCAGACGGAGATTGGTCTGTACGTGCCCGAACCCGAGCACGTAGTTGGTGACGGCGACGACCTTGAGATCCTCGGGCAGGCGAGGCACGCCCGTGACAAGGCTGATGTACTGGGCGGACCATGCCCTGCTCAGGCCGTCACGAGCAGTCCAGGCCGCCTCCACGGTGCGCCGATGCCGCAGCGACGCCCGCGCCTCGCCGGCAGGCGCCAGCAACGCCACGACATGGCGTAAGGCGTGCTGATCAAGGACGACGTAGCCATCGATCTGCACACCGAGGGCCTGTGCCAGCGCGGTTGACGCGGCCTCGGGTCCGTCTTCGTCGAGAGCACGCTTGAGCGACGTGAAGCCGGCACCGGGCACAAAGCCCTCAGTGGCAGGGTGCACGGTGGCTGCCAGCACAGCCAACCGCTCGTGATCGACATGGAGCCATACGACGGCCGAGCAGGTACTCCTGGGGCCTCCCTGGGCGAACACCGCAACGTCGATCGGTGTCTGCAGCGCCGCCTTCACCGGCGGATCTGAGCCCATCACCGTACGACACGGCCCAGGCATTGCCAGCAGGATCACGACGGCGAGCACCACCAGCACGCCCATGAGGAGGGCAGACCACGCGTCGAGGCGCCTCAGCACCACGCGCAGTCGCTTCACTTCACACGCTTGAAGGACGTTGCGATGCCCATGATCACGTCATTGGAGAGCTCGTTGTCAAGGGTATTGACCACCCAGTAGAGCGTCCCCTTCTTCCTCCAGGCGACCATATGGAGCCTACTCCCCTGGTAAAAGAGCAGGTACCGCCTGCCGTTGACCGTCTTCGAGCCGCTCGGATTCGCGATCGCTGGCGGGTTGAGCCAGCGAATCGCCTGGATGCCCCAGTAGCCGCCCTTGGCGGTCTTCGCCACCGCCACCGCCGCATTCACCCTGCGACCCGCGGTCGTATTGATGCGGTACCGGTAAAACTCCTCATACGTTGAACCCGAGCACCAGACCGTGGGCCTCATGAGGGGCAGCGGCGTCTTGCCGGCGAGGGTCTTCCATTCGGAGACGGCGTAGTCGGCCGCTTTCTGCAGCGTCTGTGCGGGCTCCTCCGGAGGCGTGACGGCGAGCGAGCCGGTGAACGACGATGCGATGAACACGCTGATCCCGTCGACCACGCCCGGCGTCCGAGTAACGACCTTCACTACTGACGGGGAGAAGAGCGTCGCCAGGACCTCGGCCTGGACGGAGAGGTCTTCGGGCGCGTAGATCGTAGTGACCGTCTCGGGGAACTCAGGAACGTCGGGCCCGACCTCCGCGACGTAACCCAGCTCGCTGAGCTGCGTGGCCGCCGATGTGGCCAAACCATCGATACCGCTGCCGTTGTAGACGCGTACCGGGTACATGCTCTTCGTGACGGCGGGCCCCTTGGTCTTGGAATTCACTGCCTCAGGCGCCCGTCGCGGCTGCGTGAACTCGGCCACGGCGCGATCGATGTCGGCCTGTGAAGGAACCACGTACGAGATGCCGTCGATCATCGGAGTAGCGCCCTCCATGTGGACGGTGTTGACCTTGGACGTATTCACCTGGAAGACGAGCTCGGCCAGCGGCTTGATGCGGCCCAGGGAGTCGATGTCCGAAGTCGTCTGGGCGGTGATCGCCTTGATCAGCCGCACGACCTTCCTCCAGTCCCCGCTCCAGCGCCCGGACTGCCGCTGCATCTCCGTGAGAATGAGCTGCTGTCGCCGCATGCGGTTGAAGTCGCCCTGCTGGTCATGGCGAAACCGCGCGAGGTCGAGCGCGTGCTGACCGTCGAGCAGCTGGTACCCGGGCAACTGGTTGATGGACTTCCAGCTGCTCTCCGGCGGATTGTAGTAGCGGCGGTCGACCGGCACGTACACGCCGCCCAGAATGTTGACCACCCGCGCGAAGCCGCCAAAGTCGGTCTCCACGTAGTGGTTGATGGGCAGGCCGGTCAGGGTGGAGAAGGCTCGCACCGCACCCGCCGCGCCCCCGTACGTGTAGGCGACGTTCATCTTGTCGAAACCGACACCGGGGATCTCGATCCGCAGATCACGGGGCACCGAGAGCATCGAGATGCTCTTCGTCTCCGGGTCAAGACGCAGCAGGATCTGTGTGTCAGAGCGCCCGTGGTCTCCGATCTCTTCTCTCTTGTCGGTGCCGATCAGCAGGATGTTCACCGGCTTGCTGGGCAGTGCCGGGCGCAGCTCGCGCCTGACCTTCTCTACCGTGGCCTTGACCTCGGTGCTGCGGTCGCCGACCGTGCTCACCGTGCCGTTGACCCAGCCCAGCGCCAGGCCGGGCGCGACGAGCGTGGTTATGACGACCAGCAGGCCGAACGACTTGATGAAGAGGCTGCGGCCGAACGCCAGATAGGCGCTCACGACGGCGAGAATAGTGAGGGCCGCCGCCGGCAGGCCCACGAGCGCCCATTCCGGCACCCTGCCCGAGCTCTGAGCCAGGTCGTACGCAGCCGCGAAGTTCGCCGGCATCTCACGTCCGTAGAGCCACACAAGAACCCCGGCCGTCGCCACTACGGCCAGTACGACCAGGACGAGCAGCCAGCGCCGCACGCGGGAGCCACGCGAGCCCTTCCGGCGCTCCACGCGGCGCACAGCAGCGCCCGGCACGGCCTGCTCATGCCGCCCGGCGGCATCGACCCGGCGCACCGGCTCGTCCTCGCCGACCCTGTAGACGCGGTACTCCGTGCCTCCGCCCATCGCCGTAACCTCAGTCGCTCCGCGACGACCGCGCGCCGTGCTGCTCGAGAGCGCCGAGGACCGTGGCGCCGGAGTGGTCTGGCCCCTCCGCGCGCACGATACCGGCGCCCAGCCGTCGGAGCTTCCCGACGAGATCCTCGTAGCCGCGATCGAGATGACTGATGCACCTGATCTCCGTGACCCCATCGGCGACGAGCCCGGCGGTCACCAGGGCCGCGCCACCACGCAGGTCGGGGGCCTCGACGACCGTGCCGGTGAGACGCCGTGGGCCAGCTACAATGGCATGGTGCCCGCTCGTCGTTATTCCGGCGCCGAGGCGGTTGAGCTCGTCGACCACAACGAATCGATTCTCAAAGACGTTCTCGGTGACGATCGAGGTGCCCTCGGCCAGCGACAGCAGCACCATGGCCTGCGCCTGCAGATCGGTGGCAAACCCGGGGTGCGGCAGCGTCGATATGTCGACGGGCGCCAACGAAGCGTCGCGACGCACGGTGATGCGGCGCTCGCCCTCGGTGACAGTGACGCCCATGGCCCGAAGCTTAGTGAGGAACAGCTCGAGATGCACCGGCTCGATGCCAAGCGTGGTCACCTCGCCACCGGTGGCGGCACCCATGATCAGGTACGTGCCGGCCTCGATGCGGTCGGCGATCACCTCGTGATCGACGCCGTGCAGCGCGTGCCCGCCCTCGACGCGGATCGTGCTGGTGCCGACGCCGTCGATGACCGCGCCCATGCCCGTGAGGAAGGCGCAGAGATCGGCGATCTCGGGCTCCCGTGCCGCGTTCTCGATAACGGTCTCCCCTTCGGCAGCGGTGGCCGCCATGAGAAGGTTCTCCGTGGCGCCCACGCTCGGGTAGTCGAGCGACACAACGGCGCCTTTGAGGCGCGCGCAGCGGATCCGGATGAAGCCGTGGTCGATCTCGACCTCGGCGCCGAGCTTCTCGAGGCCGCGGATGTGGAAGTCGATGCGCCGCGGACCGATGTTGCAGCCCCCCGGCATGGCGATCGTCGCCTCCCCCAGGCGCGCCACGAGCGGACCCATGACGATGATGCTGGCGCGCATGGCGCGGACGAGCTCGTAGGGCGCGCAGCCGCTAAGAGACGCGCCCGCAGTCACCTGCAGACGATCGCCTTCCTGCCTGACGTCGGCACCGAGGGCGCGCACCATCTCCACCATCGTCGCCACGTCGGAGATGCGGGGCACGCGCCGGATGACGCAGGGTTCGTCGGTCAGGAGCGTCGCAGCCAGCAGCTTGAGCGCCGAGTTCTTGGCGCCGGCCAGCACCACCTCGCCCTCGAGGCGGCTGCCGCCGCAGATAAGAAGGCGCGCGTCGTGTTCCACAGAGCCCTCCATCAGGAGCCCAAGCATGGCGGCGGCAACGCCTGGCTGACGTCAGCGCACGCGCGCAGCGACACGCAACCGGTTCTCGGCGCGCTTCAGCTCCTGCTCGACCGCATAGAAGTCTGTTTCCGCCAGAGATGCGACGTCTCCGAGCTCCCGCAAGCGCGCTTCCGCCTCCGCGCGTTCGGCCTCGGCGCGCGCGACGTCGATGGCCCCGGCGAGCTCGCCGTGATCGACGACGATCAGCACCCGGCTGGCGCGGATCGCAGCGTAGCCGACCCCGATCGCCACGTAGTCCGTGGTGCCGTCGAGGCGCAAGACGCGCATCTCGCCGATCTCGAGCAGAACCACGAACGGCTCATGCCCGGGGAGCACGCCGAACTCGCCCTCGACGCCCGGCAGCGTAACCATGCCGACGTCGGCGTTATAGATACAGCCCTCTGGGGTGACGACTTCAAGGTAGACTGTGCGCTCCTCGGCCACGGCCGCCCTCCTCAGGAGTTCTGACTCTGGCCGCTGCCGGCCAGCTTGGCGGCCTGCTCAACGGCATCCTCGATCGCACCGACCATGAAGAAGGCCTGCTCGGGCAGGTCATCGCACTTGCCGTCGACGATATCCCTGAAGCCGCGCACCGTGTCGGACAGAGCCACATACTTGCCGGGGATGCCCGTGAACTGCTCGGCCACGTGGAAGGGCTGAGAGAGGAAGCGCTCGATCTTGCGGGCGCGCTGCACGATGACCTTGTCCTCGTCCGAGATCTCGTCCATGCCGAGAATGGCGATGATGTCCTGGAGATCCCGGTAGCGCTGGAGGGTCTCCTGGACGAGCATCGCCACCTCGTAGTGCGCGTCGCCGACCGCGTCGCGCGTGAGGATGCGCGAGTTGGAGTCCAGCGGGTCGACGGCGGGGTAGATGCCCTTTTCGACGATCGCGCGCGAGAGCACCGTGGTGGCGTCGAGGTGCGCAAAAGTTGCCGCCGGAGCGGGGTCGGTGAGGTCGTCGGCCGGAACGTAAATGGCCTGCACGGAGGTCACAGAGCCACGCTTGGTGGAGGTAATGCGCTCCTGCAGCTCGCCCATCTCGTTGGCCAGGGTGGGCTGGTAGCCCACGGCGCTCGGCATACGGCCGAGGAGAGCCGAGACCTCGGACCCTGCCTGCACGAAACGGAAGATGTTGTCGATGAACAGCAGTACGTCCTGGCCGCCCATTTCGCGGAAATACTCGGCGATGGTGAGGCCGGCGAGACCCACGCGCAGGCGGGCGCCCGGCGGCTCGTTCATCTGGCCGAAGATCAGGGCCGTCTTCTCGATGACGCCCGACTCCTGCATCTCGCACCAGAGGTCGTTGCCCTCGCGCGTGCGCTCCCCCACACCGCAGAACACCGAGAGCCCGCCGTGCTCGGCGGCGATGTTGCGGATGAGCTCCTGCACGAGGACGGTCTTGCCGACGCCGGCGCCCCCGAAGAGCCCGATCTTGCCGCCCTTGACGTAGGGGGCGACGAGATCGACGACCTTGATCCCGGTCTCGAAGATCTCGTCCGTCGGATCAAGCTCCTCAAAATCCGGGGCCGGCCGGTGGATCGGCCAGCGCTCCACGTCGGTGAGCGCCTCGCCGTCGTCGATGATGTCGCCGATGACGTTGATGATGCGTCCGAGCGTGTGCTCTCCCACGGGCACCGTGATCGGCTTGCCGGTATCGATCACCACAGTGCCGCGTGACAGGCCGTCGGTGGCGTCCATGGCCACGGCCCTGACCTTGTCGTCGCCGAGGTGCTGCTGCACCTCGGCGATCACTTCCCGCTCCTGGCCGTCGCCCGCGCCGATCCGGACCGTAAGGGCGTTGTAGATCGCCGGAACCTCATCCGGGAAGCGAACGTCGATGACCGGGCCGATGACCTGGACCACTGTGCCTTTGTTCATTGCCTCAACTCCGCTCTGCGTGGAAGGTGCGGGGTTCCCCCCGGCGGCTCACCCGAGCCCCTCGGCGCCGCCCACGACCTCGAGAATCTCCTGGGTAATGGCTGCCTGGCGAGCCCGATTCAGCGCCAGGGTCTGCGTGTCGAGCATCTCCTCTGCGGCGTCGCTCGCGTTGCGCATGGCGGTCATGCGCGCGCCCTGCTCGCTGGCGCTCGACTCGAGGAGACCGCGGTAGACGGCGATCTCGACGTACGCCGGCAGCAGCACCCCGAAGATCTCCGCCGCCGCCGGTTCGTAGTTGTACGCAGTCGGTGCTCTCTTTCTTCTCCTGGCAGCACTGATCGTTTCCTGAGGGATGGGAAGGATGACATCGTCGATCAACGTCTGCTGAATGGCCGACGTGAAGTGGTTGTACACGAGGCGTACCTCGTCGACCTCACCTTCGATGTACTTCTCGATAAGCGCAGTGGTGATGGTCTTGGCGTGGCTGTACTCCGGCCGGTCGGTGATGTCCTGCCACATCTCGTCGACACGGAACCCGCGGAACCGCAGCGTGCCGATGCCTTTCTTGCCGACTCCCACGATACGCGTCTCAATCCCCCTGGCACGCTGGTCGCACTCGATCTCAGCCGTGCGGCGCACGATGTTGGCGTTGAACGCGCCCGCAAGGCCACGGTCGCCGGTCATGGCCACGATCGCCGCGGTGCGCACCTCGCGCTCCTGGAGCAGGGGGTGCTGAACGGCCTCTTGCGTGTGCGCAGCCAGATCGACCATCATGCGCATCACGCCGTCCGCGAACGGCCGGAGAGCTTCGATGCGCGACTGACTTCGGCGCAGCTTGGCCGCGGCAACCATCTCCATGGCCATAGTGATCTTGCGCGTGCTCTGGAACGACGCGATGCGGCGACGGATGTCACGCAGACTCGCCACGTCAGGCCTCTGTCACCGCACCGGCACCACCCTCTTCCACCGGCTCGTTCTCAAGCGAGAAGGAGTTGTGGAAGGCTGTAATGGCCGCGCGCAGCTCGGTATCCGACTCGTCGCCGAGCTCCTTCTCACGGGCGATCGTCGCGAGCAGCTCGCGGTGCTGGCTGCGCAGATAGGCGCGCAGGCCCTCGCAGAAGTCGGCCACGCGCTGCACGGGAACGTCGTCGATGAATCCCTGCGTTCCGGCGAAGATCACCGCCACCTGCTCCTCGATCGGCACCGGATCGTATCGGCCCTGGTTGAGGATCTTGATCATGCGCTCGCCGCGCGCCAGCGTCTTCTTGGTAGCGTCGTCGAGATCGGAGCCGAACTGGGCGAAAGCCTGCAGCTCACGGTATTGCGCCAGGTCGATGCGCAGACGCCCGGCTACCTGCTTCATGGCCTTGATCTGGGCGCTGCCGCCGACGCGGCTCACCGAGATGCCGATGTTCACGGCCGGCCGCACACCGCTGTAGAAGAGGTCGCTCTGGAGGAAGATCTGGCCGTCGGTGATGGAGATCACGTTGGTAGGAATGTAGGCGGAGACGTCGCCGGCCTGCGTCTCGATGACGGGGATGGCCGTCAACGAACCGCCGCCGAGCTCGTCGTTGAGCTTGACCGCGCGCTCCAGCAGGCGCGAATGCAGATAGAACACGTCGCCGGGGAACGCTTCACGGCCGGGCGGACGGCGCAGCAGCAGCGACATCTGGCGGTACGCATCGGCGTGCTTGGAGAGGTCGTCGTAGAAGCAGACGGCATGGCTCCCGTTGTACAGGAAGTGCTCGCCCATGGCAGCGCCGGCGTACGGAGCGATGTACTTGAGGGGAGCCGAGGCCGAAGCAGTGGCGGCGACCACGATCGTGTACTCCATAGCGCCGTATTCTTCGAGCCTCTGGACGATCTGCATGATGGTCGAGGCCTTCTGGCCGATGGCCACGTACACGCAGATCTCGTCCTCGCCTTTCTGATTGATGATGGTGTCGACGATCAGAGAGGTCTTGCCGGTCTGGCGGTCGCCGATGATGAGCTCCCTCTGACCGCGGCCGATCGGGATCATCGAGTCGATGGCCTTGATGCCGGTCTGCAGCGGCTCCTTGACGCCCTGCCGCTGCACGACGCCCGGCGCCTTGAACTCGACCGGACGATACTCGCTCGCCTCGATGGGTCCCCTGTCGTCGAGCGGCCGGCCAAGGGGGTCGACGACGCGACCGACGAGGGCCTCACCGACCGGAACCTGCAGGACCTTGCCGGTGCGGCGGACGAGGTCGCCCTCGCGGATGAGCTCGTCGTCGCCGAGCAGCACAGCGCCGACGTTCTCCTCTTCCAGGTTGAGGGCGAGGCCAATGACGCCGTGCGGCAGCTCGAGCATCTCCATGGCCACGCAGTTACGCAGGCCGTAGATGCGGGCGATACCGTCGCCGATCTCGAGAACGGTGCCAACCTCGTCGATCTCGACTTCGACCTCGAAGTTCTCGATCTGGGACTTGAGCACCGAGGCGATCTCTTCTGGGCGCAGCTTCACTCCACGTCACCTCTCACGTCAGCCGAAGCCAGCCTGCGGCGCAGCTGGCGAATACGGGAGCGCACGCTGCCGTCGACGATCCTGTCGCCGACGCGCAGAACGAGGCCGCCCACGATGGCCGGGTCGATGGTTGTTTCGAGCGCGACTCGGCGACCGGTGACAGCCTCCACCCGCGCAGCGATCTTGTTTCTTGTTGTCTCGGTAAGCTCCACGGCGGAGGTCACGCCCACGCGCACGACCTCGTCCTCAGCCGAGACAAGGCTCTCGAACTCGTCACGCACTCCCCCAACGATGGTGAAACGCCCCCGCTTGAGGAGAACCTGGAGCACGTTGCGCACCAGCGGATGGCAGCCTTCCGTAAGCGAGGCGACCACCCTGCTCTTCGCAGTCGCATGGATCTGGGGGTTACTGAGAGCGCTGCGCAGCGCCTGGGACTCGCCAAAGGCGTGTGCGAAGTCCGCAAGTTCGGCGCGCACGACGCCGACGGCATCGGCGTCGCGCGCCGCCTCCAACAGCGCACGCGCAAACACGCTTGCCGCGTTGCCTTCTCTCAACTCTCTAGCTCCATGCCCAGCTCGTCGATCCGGAGCTCGGCCAGCGCCTCATCGATGAGGCGCTCGTGGTCTTCCGTGGTCAAACCTCGGCTCGTGACCTTCTCGGTGGCACGCACCGTAAGCTCGGCGACCTGGGACTTGAGGTCGCGCAAAGCGGCACGCGTGTCCCGCTCGATCTGGTCCTGGGCCTTCGCCACAAGGCGCTCCGCCTGAGCGTGCGCCTCGGCGAGGATCTCCGCCTTGCTGTGCTCGCCCGTCCGGCGAGCGCGGGCGACGATCTCGTCGGCCTCACCGCGAACCTTGGCCAAGGTCGCCTTGTAATCCTCGAGAAGACGCAGGGCCTCGGCTCGCGTCTGCTCAGCCGTGTCGAGGCTGTCCTGGACCTGCTGGCGGCGATCCTCGAGCAACTTCTGAATCGGCCCGAAGGCGAACTTCACCAGCACGAAGACCGCGATCGCGAAGGTGATCAAGGTCCACACCATCAGACCCGGGTAGATAGTCAGCATGATCCCGCCCTTGTCGTTCGCACGCCTGTCGTCGCTGCCGGCCGAGAAGCCGTCAGACGACGAAGACCAGGATGAGGCCGACGACGACCGCGTACAGCGCCAGCGCCTCGATCATGCCGATGCCGATGAACATGTTCGTGCGGATATCGCTCCTGAGCTCGGGCTGACGCGCCATGCTCTGCATGGCATTGGCGATCATGTACCCCATGCCGATGCCCGGACCGATCATGCCGAGGCCGACGGCCAATCCGACACCGAGATACTTGGCTGCTTCTGCGCTCATTACGCGACCTCCGTGGTCTGCATCCGCCCGGCTCGGCAGGGCGACGTTTGAACTCCTGACATCAATGCCCCTCCTCCATGGCCCCCTCGATGTAGACGGCCGAGAGAATGGCGAAGATGAACGCCTGGATGACGGCGACAAAGATCTCGAACAGATAGATGGTAGCGGAGGCGACCTGCAGCAGCGTAGCCATGAGATAGCTCTGGAACACCAGCGCCACCGCGAAGAAGACGGCAAAAAGCACGTGTCCGGCGATCATGTTGGCGAAGAGTCGGACGGAGAGCGAGACGAGACGGAAGATCTCGCTCACGAGCTCCATGAAGTAAAGCAACTGCCGGATGACGGGCGGCGCCGACGGCACGTCCCAGCTCTTCGCGTAAGCCAAGAGCCCCTTCTGCCTGATGCCCGCGTAGTGCGTGAAAAAGAACGTGAACAGAGCCAGCACGATCGTGACGTTGAGGTTGCCGGTGGCCACGTAGAAGGCAAGCTGGTGATGCTCACCGAGCGGCAGGGGGATGAGCCCGACCAGGTTGTTGACGAGGACGAAGAAGAAGACCGCCCCGACGTACGGGAACCAGCTTCTCATGCCGATCTGCATGACGGAGCGGGTGATGCCGTCGTGGGCGAGCTCGTACAGGCCCTCGATCGCGGCCTGCAGGCGCCCTGGCCGGGCGCGAAGGACACGGCTGATCGCGATGGCCGCGAGGGCCAGAATGGCGGTCGAGATCCAGAGATAGATGACGGCCTTGTTGATCGAGAGGTCGAACGGGCCGATGGTGGGGAGCTTGATGATCGGGTGGAGCACGAACTCCTCGGCGATGTCGACCTCGGCCTGCTCACCGCCGGGAATGAGGGCCAAGGCGACCAGCGCCGCCAGCACGACCAACCCGATGATGACTGCCTTCATGCGCCTCATGGGGCCTCCACGGTGCGAGCAGGGGCGCCGGCAGGACGACGTCCCACAAGGCGCAGAATCTCGTACACAGTAAATGTGACGAGGAACGCCGCCGCGCTGGTCACGAACTGGTCGCGCGCGGCGATGCCGACAGTGATGAGGACGCCGGCCACAAAGGCGAGGCGGACCGCGGAGCCGGCCAGGGCGACGCCCACGGCAGCCCCGGGGCGGCTCTGCGCGAGGCGCCAGACGAGCATCTCGAGCGCCCAGTAGGCGAGCACCAGCAGGGAGCCGAGCGCCGCCGGCCAGACGAGCCGGCCGAGAGCCAGCGCGCCGACGCAGCAGATCAGCACCATAGCGCCGAGCACGAGTGACTTCCCATACGGCTCACGCACAAGAGCCATTCCGCCCACGAACACCTACTTCGTCTCCAGGTAGACCGTGTACAGCGCCAGAGCGAAGCCGGCGAAGACACCAATCACCGTGAACAACGGAAACCATCCGATCAGCCAATCGATGCCTGCGCCGATACCGATACCGAGCGCCACCCCCGCGAGGATCGTGAAGGCGACCGACTCGGCCGATACCGGCGGGCGCCCGTCGTCCTTGCGTGAGCCTTTGGCATCCCGCAGCAGCATACTATACGCACCCTGATTGCGTCTGCAATCCGCCGGCCGCCTCGCGGAGCCACCGGGAAGAAGCTCCTGCAGCCTCGCCATTGCGCCCGCTCACGACGCACCGCCGTCCGCACCGGTCTCGTCACCGCTATGTCCGTCGCCGACCGGCTCTCCGTGGCAGTCCTCGTGGAGGGCGGCCCGCCCGGAGCGGTAGCTGCCCAGCAGGCGCGCCATGTACACGGTGGCCACCGCGGCTCCGGCGCCGAGAAGGACGATTGCCGGCACACTGCCGCGATGTGTAGCAAGGGCCAGGCCGTTGAGCAGAACGCACCACGTGTACAGCAGCAGAACGCTCTTGCACTGCGAGAAGCCGTGCACGAGCACGAGGTCGTGGTGCACGTGATCCTTGCCCGGCGAGTAGAACGGCACGCCCCGTCGCCAGCGCCGCCAGACGATGAGGAAGAGATCGACGAAAGGCACGCCGAGCACCAGCAGCGGAAGGATGAGGGCCACCGCCGCGGTGCCCTTCATGACGCTCTGCACACTCAGACAGGCCAGGACGAAGCCGAGGAGCATGGAACCGGCGTCGCCCATGAAGATGCTCGCCGGGTGGAAGTTGAAGAGGAGGAACGCGAAGGTAGCTCCGGCCAGCACGGCGGCGATCACGCCCATGCCCCAGAACCACGTGGACAGCGCGATGATGCTGAAGGTGAGCGCGGAGATGCCGCAGACACCGGCCGCCAGGCCGTCGAGGCCGTCGATGAAGTTCACCATGTTGACGATCATGGCCATCCAGAAGGCCGTGACGAGCAGCCCCAGCAGGTCGGGCAGCTGGATCATGATGTCGGTGAACGGCACGCCCATGCGCTCGATGCGGATGTCGAAGTAGATCGCCACGCCGATCGCCAGAAGCTGGCCGACGAACTTGATGACGGGCTTGAGATCGTAGAGGTCGTCGAAGAGGCCGATGGCGACCACAATGGTCGCGCCGGCGATGATGCCCCAGACCGGACGGCTGACGGGCACCAGCAGCACGACCGGGATGAGCCAGCCCAGGTACATGCCCAGCCCGCCGAGCAAGGGCGTCGCCTGCAGGTGCATGCGGCGATCGTCGGTTGGAGTATCGATCGCTCCGGTGCGGCGCGCCAGGCGGCCCATTAACGGGGTGAGCAGGAAGACGAGCGCCGCGGCCACGAGGAACCCCGCGACGGCCGTGCGCACCGGGTGAGTGAGATCGAGAAAACCCACTAGGGCAGATCCTCTTTGCGCAGGGCGATGCCGACCTCGGCGAACATCTGCACGGCGAGCTCGCTGGGATACCCCTCGAGATAGCGAATCTCCCTGATGCCGCAGTTGATGAGCATCTTGGCGCAGAGGATGCAGGGCTGATGCGTGCAGTAGAGCGTAGCGCCGTCGATGCCGACCCCATGGACGGCGGCCTGAATGATGGCATTCTGCTCGGCGTGGATGGCCCGGCAGAGCTCATGACGCTCGCCCGAGGGCACGCCGAGCTGCTCCCGCAGGCAGCCGACGTCGAGACAGTGGCTCACGCCGCAAGGCGCGCCGTTGTACCCGGTCGCCAGAACCCGCCTGTCGCGCACGAGGACGGCGCCCACCTGGCGGCGCAGACAGGTGGAGCGAGTCGCCGCCTGGCGGGCGAGCTGGAGGAAGTACTCGTGCCAGCTCGGCCGGCGCTGCGACGCTCCCTGCGCAGCCGCCTCAACGGCGGAGACGTCCGTCAAGACACCGCCCACCGCGCAGCGTGCCGACTCGCGCTCCTTGGCGTCCCCGGCGCGATGCGACTGCTCATGAAGCCGGCTCCGGCTCGTCGATCAGCGCCAGTCGCGTTTCGTGCCGGCCGCCCTCGAACGGCGTGGACAGCCAGACCTCGGTGATCGCCCACGCCTCGTCCTCGCTAAGGATCCTGCCCCCGAGGCACAGGACGTTGGCGTCGTTGTGGCGCCGCGTCATCTCGGCCAGGTGGGGCGTAAAACAGTCGGCCGCCCGCACGCCCCGATGGCGATTGGCGGCCATGCACACCCCGAGGCCCGTGCCGCAGACCAGCAGGCCGCGCTCGGCCTCACCGGATGCCACGAGGTCGGCCACACGATGTGCGTACGTAGGGTAATCGACCGATCGATCGCCCGAGTCCGTGCCGACATCGAGAACCTCATGGCCCTGGCGGCGAAGCCGCGCGACGACGGCCTCCTTGACGGTGAACCCGGCGTGATCGGCTCCGGCAGCGATCTTCACGACTGCTCCTTCCGGCTCCGCGAGAACCCGCGGTGTGACCGTACGGCCGCAGGCGTGCGACCGTCTCTCCTAAAGGAGGGATTCTACCAGCCGAAGGGCAACAACACCCGCGCGCGCTTCGCGCCCGGTCAGGCCTCCGCGAGCCGCGCGGCGACGCCGTCCTCGCCGACGGCGCCGCGCCGCAGGATGCGCCAGCGCCCGTCGCGGCCGTAGCTGGTGAGATCGACGACGGTCGAGGCAAGACCACCGATGGGGCCGGCGTCGAGGATGACGTCGCAGGCGTCCAGCAGCCGCGGGTGGATCTCGCCCAGCTCGCACGGCGCGGGCTCCCCGCTGAGGTTGGCGCTCGAGGCCAGCAACGGGAAGGGCAGCTCCGCAAGGCGGCGCGCCGCCCGCGGCCAGGGCGGAACGCGCACACCCAGCGTAGCGACTGTGGCCGCGGACTCGCCCCGACCGGGAGACCCTGTCGGCGAAGCCGCCGGCAGGGCGCCGGCCGGCGGGTACTTCAGACCGGCCGGGTACGGCAGCACGAGCGTGAACGGCCCCGGCAGAAGGCGGTGCACGGCGCCGCGCAGCCGGGGCTCCAGCGCGACGGATCGCTCCAGCAGTTCCAGCGTCGGGTAGATCACCTGGAGCGGCTTGTCCTCCTTACGGCCTTTGGCTGCGGCGATCGCCGCAGCCCCCGCCGCCGAAACCACGCCGCCGACGCCGTACACCGTGTCGGTGGGCAGGCACACGAGCCGCGCCCCCCGCACTTCCTCCACGAGCCGGCGCACGCCGGCGGCGGTGAGCGCGGCGAGATCGACCGGGCGGGGGCGACTCACCGACCGTCGACGGCCACGGGACGCACGGGTATGCCGCGCGCCGCCAGGTACTCCTTGGCCTCGGCGATCGAGTACGTGCCGAAGTGGAAGATGCTGGCCGCCAGCACCGCGTCGGCCTCGCCCTCAGCGAGGCCGGCGGCGAGGTGCTCGAGCGTACCCACGCCGCCGGAGGCGATCACCGGCACGTCGACGGCGCGCGCCACCGCACGGGTGAGCTCGAGGTCGTAGCCGCTGAGCGTGCCGTCGCGATCCATGCTGGTGAGCATGAGCTCGCCGGCGCCCAGCTCCGCGACGCGCTCGGCCCAGGCCACGGCGTCGAGCCCCGTGGGAGTACGGCCGCCGTGCACGTACACCTCCCAGCGGGGCGGCCGCCCCTCCTCCCCGCTGCCCGGCACACGGCGCGCGTCGATGGCGACGACGATGCACTGCGCACCGAAGTGCTCCGCGCAGCGCCGTACGAGCTCCGGGTCGTCGACCGCGGCCGTGTTCATCGTGATCTTGTCGGCACCGGCGGCGAGGATCATGCGCACGTCGTCCTCGCTGGTGAGGCCGCCGCCGATCGTGAATGGGATGAAGACCTGCTCGGCACAGCGTGCGGCCAGATCGGCGATGATCTTGCGGCGCTCGTGCGACGCGGTGATATCGAGGAAGACGACCTCGTCGGCGCCCTCGGCGTCGTAACGCGCGGCCAGCTCGACGGGGTCGCCGGCGTCGCGCAGGCCGACGAAGTTGACGCCCTTCACGACCCGGCCGTCGCGCACGTCGAGGCACGGGATGATGCGCTTCATATGCATGGTGTCCTTCTCCTCTCCGGTTGCGTCATCCGCCGAAGACGGCCAGCGCCTCGGGCAGCGTGAAGGCGTGCTCGTACAGCGCACGGCCGACGATGACGCCCGCGACCGTCGGCAGGGCAAGCTCTCTCAGGCGCTCCAGGTCGGCCAGCTGCGAGACGCCGCCGGAGAGGATCAGCTCGAGAGACGAGCCCTGCGCTAACTCGCACAGGCCGTCGAAGTCGGGGCCGCTGAGCATGCCGTCGCGACCCGTGTCCGTGTACACGGCACGTGCGACCCCATGCTCCGCCAGGATGTCGAGGAACGCGCCGGCGCTCATCTGCGAGCGCTCCTGCCAGCCGTGCGTGGCGACCATGCCCTCGGTGCAGTCGAGCCCGGCGACCAGCCGCGCGCCGAGGCGCTCGACGCCCTCGTCCAGAAGGCCGCGCTGCGTGATAGCGGCCGTGCCGACGACCGCCCAGTGGACGCCGGTGTCGACGACGCGCGCCAGGTTCTCGGAGGTGCGGATGCCGCCGCCATATTCGACCGGGATGTCGAGCGCCGCGACGATGCGCTCGACGATGTCGATGTTGACGAGCTCGCCGGTGCGCGCCGCATCGAGATCGATGACGTGCAGCGCCTCGGCGCCCTCGCTCTGCCAGTGTCGTGCCAGGGCGACGGGATCGTCGCCGAACACGGTGACGTCGGCGAAGTCGCCGCGGCGCAGGCGCACCGCCTGGCCACCCTGGATGTCGATGGCGGGAAAGACGATCATGAGGCTCGCTCCTCCTGCACGCGCGCTACGAAGCCGGCCAGCAGCCGAAGGCCCACGCGCGAGCTCTTCTCGGGGTGGAACTGGACGGCCCAGACGTTGTCGCGGGCGATGGCCGCGACGACAGGGCCGCCGTAATCGGTGGTCGCCGCCACCACGGCCGGGTCGGCCGGACGGACGGCGTACGAGTGGACGAAGTAGACGGCCGTGGGAACCGGCAGGCCGGCGGACATGGCGCTGCCGGCCGGCCCCCACGAGAGCTCGTTCCAGCCGATGTGCGGCACCTTGAAATCGGTCTCGATGCGCTCGACCGTGCCGGCGAACACGCCGAGCCCCGGCCAGCGACCGCCCTCTCCGCTGCTCTCGAACAGGAGCTGCAAGCCGAGGCAGACGCCGAGGAACGGGACGCCCGCGACGATGCGATCGAGGACGGCGGCCGCAAGGCCGCTCCGCTCGAGGCGCGCGGCGGCGTCGCGGAAGGCGCCGACCCCGGGGAGCACCACGGCCGCAGCGTCGCGCACCGCCGCAGCGCTCTCGGTGACGCGCACGTCGGCGCCGCTGTGCTCGAGCGCCTTCGCCACGCTGGCGAGGTTGCCCATCCCGTAGTCGACCAGGGCGATGCGCGGCGACGTAGAGGGCGAAACCGCCACTACAGGGTGCCCTTGGTGGACGGGACGGCGTCGTCGCGGCCGTGTCGCTCGCAGGCCTGGGCGAGAGCCCTGGCGACGCCCTTGAAAACGGCCTCCACGATATGGTGCGCATCGCTACCGGCGAGAAGGCGAACGTGCAGCGTAAGGCCGGCCTCGGTCGCCAGGGACCGCAGGAAGTGCGGCGTGAGACCGGCGTCGAATTCGCCGATGCGCACGCCGGCCAGATTCAGGTCGTGCGCCAGATACGGTCGGCCGGAGAGGTCGAGGGCGACCAGCGCGAGAGCCTCGTCCATGGGCAGCAGGAAGGATCCGTAGCGCCGGATCCCACGCTTGTCGCCGGCGGCCTCACGAAGGGCCCTGCCGAGAGCGAGGCCGACGTCCTCCACGGTGTGGTGGCCGTCGACCTGCAGATCGCCCCTGGCGGCGACCGTGAGGTCGAAACCGGAGTGGTGGGCGAAAAGCTCGAGCATGTGGTCGAAGAACCCGATCCCGGTGCTCACCTCGGCGCGCCCCGAGCCGTCGAGCGTAAGCTTGACGCTGATCTCGGTTTCGCGGGTGGCGCGCTGGACTTCTGCACGGCGTACGGTCATGACTGTCCCCTCACTGAGCACGGAGTCGGGCGGAGAGGGCATGAGCCCTGAGCCCCTCGACGTCGGCGATCGCCGCCACGTGCGGCGCGAGGGCCGCGGCGGCGCCGGCGTCGAGTTCTACCACACCGACCCGTTTCTGGAAATCGACGACGGTGAGCCCTTGGGCGAAGCGCGCAGCGCCGCCGGTGGGCAGGACGTGGTTGGTGCCAGCGGCGTAATCGGCGAACGCCGTGGCCGCCCAGGGCCCGACGAAGATCGCGCCGGCGTTGCGGATCTCCGGCACGAGATCGCGGGCGTCCGCGGTGTGGATCTCGAGATGCTCGGGGGCGAACGCGTTGCACAGCTCGATCGCGGCGGCGCGGTCGGGGCAGCTCACCACGACGACGCTGTCGTGAGAGATGCCGAGTTCCGCGCCGAGGCGCTCGACTTCGCCGGCGACCGGCCCGGCGAGCTCGCCGCCGACATCCGCCAGGCAGGCCATGGCCCCCGAGCCGTGCTCGGCCTGCGCCAGGAGATCGGCGGCGAGCCAGGCGGGCTCGCCACCCGCGTCGGCGATGATGAGCACCTCGCTGGGGCCGGCGAGGCTGTCGATGCCCACCTCGCCCATCACCTGGCGCTTCGCCTCGGTGACATACGCGTTGCCGGGCCCGACGATGACGTCGCAGCGCGGCACCGTCTCGGTGCCGAAGGCCATGGCGGCGACCGCCTGGGCTCCGCCGATCGGGAAGAGGTCGCTCACGCCCAGAAGCGCGCACACGGCCGCCACCCCTTCGGCCGGCCCCCCGCTGTCGCGCGGCGGCGAGCATACGACGATGCGTTCGACGCCGGCCACCTGGGCCGGGATCGCCGTCATCAGCACAGAGGACGGGTAGTCGGCGAGGCCGCCGGGGACGTAGAGCCCGGCCACGGCGAGCGGCACGACCTCCTGACCGATGACTTGGCCCTGCGGCAGCGTCTTGCGCCATGCGTGCGACGCCTCCCGCTCGTGATAGGCGCGGATGTTGCGCGCGACCAGCTCCAAGGAGCCGCGCAGCTCAGGGTCGAGGGCGGCGAGCTGCACGTGGAGGCGCTCCGCGCGCTCCGCGAAGGCCTCCCCGAGCTCCACGCCGTCGAGCCTCGCCGTATGCGCGCGCACCGCCGCATCGCCCTGCGCGCGCACGTCCGCGAGGATCGTTTCAACGGCCGCGCGTACATCCGCCGCAGGCGGCGCCAGCTCACGCAGGGCGGCCACCGTCGCGCCCGCATCCCCCGTCCACTGCAACTGCTTCATCGCACCTCCAGCCGCGCCCGCAGGCGCTCAACGAGACCCGCCAGAGCGCCTGCCCTCAGCGCATGCGCCGCCCTCTCCGCCACCAGCCGCGCACCGCAGGCCACCAGCTCCTCACGCCCTTCAAGACCGCCGCAGGAAGGCCGACTGCAAAGCCCCGCGATGCCGCCGGCCGGCCCGAGGCTCACAACGAGCGCCGGCTCCCCGGAAGCGACGACCTCGACGAGTCGGCGGCAGTTCATGAACGACGCGCGGCGAGCTGCTGGTTGCCCGCCACCATCCGCCGCCCGCGCATCATCTCGCTCTCTCCACTGCTCATGCCGGCCTCAGCCGACCCCGATGCAGCTCTCGCCGAGCAGTGCCTTGAGCTCCGCGTAGAGACCGGACACCGGCGCTACCCGCAAGGCGTCGCCCACACGCAGACGGGCGCGCTCCTCCCCACGCACCATGTCGAGCACCACCGGCACGCGGCCGGGGAAGTCGCCCAGAACCTGCTTGAGCTCATCGAGGACGCCGGGCTGCACCCGCTGCGTGTCGATGGTCACCGTCAGCGGCCGGTACTCGCTGACGCCGTTGAACTCCTGCACTTCGAGGGCGATCAGGGTCGTCTCCCCCTCCGCCTTGCGCTCGACCCTGGCTTTCATCTTGACGATCGCGTCCTCCTGGAGCAGGTCGCGATACTGCTCGTAGGTGGCCGGCCACGCCCGGCACTCGACGCCGCCGTCCATATCCTCGAGGTGGAAGGCGAGCCAGACGCCGCCGTTCTTGCTGGTGCGCTTCTGCGCGTTCGCGACGATCCCGCCGGTCCACAGCACGCTGCCGTCGCCGACGTCGTCGAGGCCGCCCACCGCCACCTCGGTCTCTTCGCGGAGCTGCTCGCGCAGGCCCTGCAGCGGATGGGAGGAGACGTAGAGGCCGAGCGCCTCCTTCTCCTCCCGGAGGCGCCTCGCCTGGTCGTACTCGCACTGCGGCACCTGCGGCCGGTGCGCCTGACTGTCCTCGTCCGTCAGCATGTCGAAGAGGCCGCCCTGCCCGTGCTGCGCGTCCTTGCGATGGCGCTCGCCGTACGCCATGGCGACCGGCAGTACCTCGAGCATGCCGCGGCGGGGGTCGCCGGTGCCGTCGAGGGCTCCGCTCCTGATGAGCGCCTCGAGCACGCGCTTGTTGACCATCTGGGAGTCGACGCGAGCACAGAAGTCGAAGATCGAGGTGAACGGCTCCGCAGCGCGCGCCGCGATAATGGCCTCGATGGCGCTCACGCCGACGCCCTTGACGGCGTTGAGGCCGAAGCGGATCTTGTCGCCCAGCACGGTAAAGTTCACGTCGCTCTCGTTGACGTCTGGCGGAAGGACCTCAATACCCAGCTCGCGGCACTGGTTGACGTAGAACGGCACCTTATCCTTCGTGCTCATGACGCTCGAGATGAGCGCCGCCATGTACTCGACCGGATAGTTGGCCTTGAGCCATGCGGTGCGATAGCTGATCAGCGCGTAGCAGGCAGCATGGCTCTTGTTGAACGAGTACTTGCCGGTGGCCTCGAAGCTCGCCCAGAGTTTCTGGCTCACCGCCGGCGGAAGGCCGCTGGCGGCGAGGCCCTGCATCAGCGGTTCCCTGAGGGAGTCCATGAGCTCCATGTCCTTCTTGCTGATGGCCTTGCGCAGGTCGTCGGCCTGGGCTGGCGTAAAGCCGCCGACCCGCCGTGCGATGGCCATGTACTGCTCCTGGTAGATCGTCACGCCGTGCGTGGACTCGAGGATGGGGCGCAGGGCCTCGTGGTCGTAGACGACCGAGGCCGGATCCCTCTTGTTGCGAGCGTACGTGGGGATGTACTGCATCGGTCCCGGCCGGTAGAGGGCGACGATGGCGATGAGGTCCTCGAACTGCGTGGGGCCCACCTCGCGCAGCGCCTCCTGCATGCCGGAGCTCTCGAACTGGAAAACGCCGGTGGAGTCGCCGCGAGCGAGCATCCTGTAGGTCTTCTCGTCGTCGAGCGGCAGGGCATCCATCTCGATGCGCACGTTGTCGGTCTTCTCGATGATCTCGAGCGCGTCTTCGATGACGTCGAGGTTGCGCAGGCCGAGGAAGTCCATCTTGAGGAGGCCGAGCTTGGCCACGTCTTTCATATCGAACTGGGTGACGATCTCGGCCTCGCCCTTCTGCTGCAGTGGGAGGTACTCGGTCAGCGGCCGGTCGCTGATCACGACCGCCGCCGCGTGGATCGAGTCGTTGCGGATCAGGCCCTCGAAGCTCACGGCGAGGTCGACGACCTGCTTGACCTCCTCATCGGCGTCGCAGGCCTGCTTGAGCTCGCCGCCGAGTTTCATCGTCTCCTCGAACGTCGCCGGCGGCGCCTGCTCGGGGATCATCTTGGCGATCCTGTCGCCGACGGCGTACGGCTTGCCCATGACGCGCGCCGCATCCCGCACGGCGGCGCGCGCCGCCATGGTGCCAAAGGTGATGATCTGGGCCACGTGGTCGCGCCCGTACTTCCGGGCCACGTAGTCGATGACATCGCCGCGGCCGCGGACGCTGAAGTCCATGTCGATGTCGGGCATGCTCTTGCGGCCCGGGTTGAGAAAGCGCTCGAAGAGGAGATCGTAGCGGAGCGGGTCGATGTCGGTGATGCCGAGGGCGTAGCTCACGATAGAGCCGGCGGCGGAGCCGCGACCCGGGCCGACGGCGATGCCGCTGTCCTTGGCGAACTTGACGTAGTCCCAGACGATCAGGAAGTAGGCGTCGAAGCCCATCTCGCCGATAACGCCCAGCTCGTAGTCGAGGCGCTCGCGCACATCCGGCCCGGTATCGTCGCCGTAGCGACGGACGATGCCCTCCTCGCAGAGCTCCCGGAGGTAGGTCGTCGCAGTGAAGCCCTCGGGCACCGGGTAGACGGGCAGCTTGTAGCCGCCGAAGTCGAGCTGGACGTCGCAGCGATCGGCGATCTCGAGCGTGGCTGCGCAGGCTCCGGGATAGTCCTTGAAGCGCTCCTCCATCTCCTCGCCCGACTTGAGGTAGAACTCGTCGCTGCCGTAGCGCATGCGGTTCTCGTCGTCGATGTTGGTCTGCGTCTGAATGCAGAGCAGCGCGTCGTGGGCGTAGGCGTCTTTGTGCAGCAGGTAGTGGACGTCGTTGGTGGCGACGATGGGCAGGCCGGAGCGCTCGGCGAGGCGCGCGAGCTTCGGAAGCAGCTCGCGCTGCTCAGCGAGGCCCGCGTCCTGCATCTCGACGTAGACGTTGCCGGGGCCGAAGAGCTCGGAAAGACGCCGGACCTCTTCGAGCGCGGCGTCGTCGTTGCCGTCGCGCAGGAGCTGCGCTACCCGACCGCCCATGCATCCCGTGAGGGCAATGAGGCCCTCATGATGCTGGCAGAGCAGATCCCAGTCGGCGCGCGGCTTGTAGTAGTAGCCCTCCAGGTAGGCGCGCGTGCTGAGCTTTACGAGATTCCTGTAGCCCGTTTCGTTGCGGGCCAGCAGAGTGAGGTGCGCGAACCTTTCCCTGACCCCCGCGCGCGTGCGACGGTCGGTGGCCAGGTACAGCTCGAGGCCGAGGATGGGCTTGATGCCCGCCTCCTGCGCCGCCGTGTAGAACTTGACGATGCCGCCCAGGGTGCCGTGGTCGGTGAGCGCGACCGCCGGCATGCCGAGCTCCTTGGCCCGCTCGACCAGCTTACCGACGCGGCAGGCGCCGTCGAGCAGCGAGTACTCGCTGTGCACATGGAGATGGACGAATGGGGCGCTCATTGAGGCTTCCGATTCTAGCACCCCGCGGCGGCAGCCGGGCGTCAGCCTGCGCCGCAAGCGCGGTCGCTATCGGCGAGGCGGCCTCAGCGTGCGGCAGCCGGCGCAACCGGAGCCGAGAGGGCGAGGCGTCGCCGTCAGGCGACGGGATTCGAGAGCTCGCCGACGCCCTCGACGGTGATCGTCACAGTCTGGCCGGCGGTGAGCGGGCCCACGCCCGGCGGAGTCCCTGTGAGCACCACGTCGCCGGGCTCGAGGGTCATGACGCCGCTCACGAAGGCCAGCAGCTCGAGCGGCGTGGCGATCATCTCGCCGACGAGGCCGTGCTGCACCTCGGCGCCGTCGAGGCGCGCGCTCACGCGCGCGCCCGGCTGCGGCGCCTCAGTCACGATCCAGGGCCCCAGCGGGCAGAAGGTGTCGAAGCCCTTGGCGCGCGTCCACTGACCATCGCGCTGCTGGAGGTCGCGCGCGGTTACGTCGTTGCCGCAGGTATAGCCAGCCACGTACGCGGCAGCATCGGCCGGCGAGACGTCCCAGCAGCGCCGCCCCACGACGACGGCGAGCTCGGCCTCGTAGTCGACCTGGGCGGAGCATGCCGGGCGCACGATCGTCTCGCCCGGCCCGATAACGGCCGTAGACGGTTTGATGAAGAGGATGGGCTCCGCGTTCACCGACAGGTCCATCTCGGCGGCGTGGGCGCGGTAGTTGAGGCCCACGGCCACGACCTTGCCCGGCATGACGGGGGCGAGCAGGCGGCAGGCTGCGAGCGCCGCCTCCCCCACGACCTTCGCACCCGGCAGCCAGGCCGGCCGGTCGAGCATCTCGACGCCGCCGGCCACGAAGCGGCAGTCACGCCCGGCTGCCCCGACCTGCACGCGCCCGAGGGCGCCGACCGGAGGCGCCACGGCCATGCTCACCACCTCTTGCTCCCCACCATGCCGTACTCGATCGAGTCGACCAGCGCCTCCCAGCTCGCCTCGATGATGTTCTCGCTCACGCCGATGCTGCCCCAGCTCTCCTCGCCATCGCTGGCGTCGAGCAGGACGCGTGTGACGGCGCCGGTGCCCTTGTTCTCGTCGAGGATGCGCACCTTGTAGTTCACGAGCTCGATGTTGCTGATATGCGGATACTTGCGGGCGATCGCCTGGCGCAGCGCCATGTCGAGGGCATTCACCGGGCCGTTGCCCTCGGCGGTGCTGATAATGCGCTCCCCGCCCACGTGAAGCTTGATGGTCGCCTCGACCATCGCCTTGCCGTCCTCACGCTTCTCGACGATGACGCGGAAGCTCTCGAGGCGGAAGAGAGGCTCCTCCGGCGCCAGCTCGGCGCGCACCAGCAGCTCGAAGCTGGCCTCGGCCGCCTCGTAATGATAGCCGCGATGCTCGCGCTCCTTAAGGCGCTTGAGCACCGTCGCCAGACGCGAGTCGTCGCTGGCGACCTCGAGGCCCATGTCGTGCGCTTTGCGCTGCACGGCGCCCTTGCCGGAGAGCTCGGAGACGAGGATGCGCTGCTCGTTGCCGACGGCCGCCGGGTCGATGTGTTCAAAGGTCTGCGCCGCGCGCTGCACAGCGGCCACGTGCAGGCCGCCCTTGTGAGCGAAGGCAGTCTTGCCCACGTAGGGTGCGTGCTGCCAGATGGTCGCGTTGACGGTGTGCGCCACGAAGTGGGAGACGTCGCTGAGAAGCTTGAGCTGCGCGTCGGTGACCACCGGCAGGCCCATCTTGAGCTTGAGCGCCGGAATGATGCTGACGAGGTTGGCGTTGCCGCAGCGCTCGCCGTAGCCGTTCACGGTGCCCTGCACCTGCAGCGCTCCGGCCTCGACCCCGGCGATGCTGCCAGCCACCGCGCAGTCGCTGTCGTTGTGGATGTGGACACCGACCGGCACCGGGACGGAGGCGACCACCGCGGCAGTGATGTCCTTGACGGCACTCGGCAGCGTTGCCCCGTTGGTGTCGCAGAGGCAGAGGACCGCCGCGCCGGCCTCGGCGGCGGCGGTCAGACAGCGCAGCGCGTAGTCGGCGTCGTCGCTCCAGGCGTCGAAGAAGTGCTCGGCGTCGTACACGACCTGCTTGCCCTGCGCCACGAGGAAGCGCACCGAGTCGTCGATCATGCGCAGGTTCTCGTCGCGGCTCACGCGCAGGACCTTGCTCAGGTGCAGACCCCACGTCTTGCCTACGACGGCGACGATCGGCGCGAAGCAGTCGGCGAGCACGCGGAGGTTCTCGTCTTCGTCCGGCGCGACGCCCTTGCGCCGCGTCATGCCGAAGGCCGCGAGCCGGGCGTTCGTCAGGCGCTCGCGCCGCATCTGGCGAAAGAACTCGAGCTCCTTGGGGTTTGAGCCGGGGAAGCCTCCCTCGATCACGTGAATGCCGAGCTCGTCGAGCTTGAGGGCGATGCGGACCTTCTCCTCGACGGTGACCGACATGCCTTCCTGCTGCATCCCGTCGCGCAACGTCGTGTCGTAGAGCTGAATCACCGGCTCGCTCATTCCACCCTCCTGCTTCGGCCGGCGGCCTGCGGCGGCCGGCCCTCGCGCCTCAGCCGCGCGCGTACTCCATGAAGTGACCGAACTCCTCGTCGCAACCCGCGCAGATGGCCTGGAAGCGCTCCTGCATGCGCAGGGTGATGGGTCCGGGCCCACCGATCTCATGGTCGTCGACCTCGCGGATCGGCACGATCTCGGCAGCGGTGCCGGTGAAGAAGAGTTCATCGGCGATCACCAGGTCGCTGCGCGCTACCGAGCGCTCGTGCGCCTCGATGCCCTCGGACGCCGCGATCCTGAGCACGGTGTCACGGGTGATGCCCTCCAGCACACCGTCGCTGGGCGGCGGCGTCGTGAGTACACCGTCACGCACGACGAAGATGTTCTCGCCCGAGCCCTCGGCGACGTGGCCGCGATCGGTGAGCATGATGGCCTCGTCGTAGCCGGCGTTCGTGGCCTCGACCTTGGCGAGGATGCTGTTGAGGTACTGGCCCGTGGCCTTGGCGGCGCGGGCCAGGGCAGTATGGTCGAGCGACTGGAAGCTCGAGCACTTGGCGCGAATGCCGTTGCGCACGCCGTCCTCGCCGAGGTAGGCGCCCCACGGCCAGACGGCGATCAGCGTGTCGATGGGGGCGTTGAGCGGGAAGACGCCCATCTCACCGTACCCGCGGAAGACCAGCGGCCGGATGTAGCAGGAATCGAGACCGTTCGCCGCGATCGTGGCGAACGTCGCGTCGTAAAGCTCGTCCTGCGAGTAGCGCATCGGCATGTAGTAGAGCTTGGCCGACCGCTCGAGGCGGGCCAGGTGCTCGCGGAGACGAAAGACTGCCGGACCCCTGGGTGTGCTATAGCAGCGGATGCCCTCGAACACCCCGGAGCCGTAGTGCAGCGCGTGCGTGAGCACGTGCACCTTGGCCTCGTGCCACGGCACCAGCTCTCCGTTGAACCAGATCTTCTCCACCTCTGGGACGGGCATCGGGCCTCCTGTCAGTCACGCGCTCCGCGCACCGGATTCTGTTTGTCCTTCAAGGTCTCGCCGGCGATGAGGTCTCCCCCACCCTCTTCGCCGGGTCAGACGCGCTCCGCCACGAGGTCGCCGACCTCGCTCGTCGAGTAGCCCATCCGGCCGGACGCCATGCCCTCCATCTTGGTGCCGGTGACCTCGCGAATTGCGTCGTCGACGCCCTGGGCCGCCTCGCTCTCGCCCAGCGTGTCCAGCATCATGGCGCCGGCCGCAATGGCAGCGATGGGGTTGATGACGCCCATACCGGTGTACTTGGGCGCCGAGCCGCCGATGGGCTCGAACATGCTTACGCCTTCCGGGTTGATATTGCCGCCGGCTGCGACGCCCATGCCGCCCTGAGTGATGGCGCCCAGGTCGGTGATGATGTCGCCGAACATGTTGCCGGTGACGAGAACATCGAACCACTCCGGGCTCTTCACCATCCACATGCAGGTGGCGTCGACGTGGTAGTACTCGCGCTTGACGTCCGGGTACTTCTCGTCGCCGATCTCGTTGAAACGGCGGAACCAGAGATCGTAGACGTAGGTGAGCACATTGGTCTTGCCGACCAGGCCGAGCGTGTTGTCGTCGCCGACGCCGCGCGCCTTCTTGCCGTGCTTGCGAGCGTAGTCGAAGGCCCAGGTCAGGCAGCGATCGACCTGGGCGCGCGTGTAGAGCATGTTCTGCTCGGCGACCTCGTGTGGCGTGCCCTTCATCATCACGCCACCGCTGCCAGCGTACACGTCGCCGGAGTTCTCGCGGACGACGGTGTAGTCGATGTCCTCGGGGCCCTTGTCCTTGAGCGGCGTCTCGACGCCGGGGTAGAGCCGCACGGGACGCAGGTTGATGTACTGGTCCAGCTCGAAACGCAGGCGGAGGAGAAGGCCGGTCTCGAGGATGCCGGGGGCCACATCCGGGTGCCCGATCGCGCCGAGGTAGATCGAGTCGAAGTCCTTGAGCTCTTCGACGACCGAGTCCGGGAGAACCTCGCCAGTGCGCATGTAGCGCTCGCCGCCGAGGTCGTAGTGCGCAAGATCGAGAGCGAACTGGTGCTTGGCGGCGGCGGCCTGGAGGACCTTCAATCCCTCGGCGATCACCTCAGGGCCCGTGCCGTCGCCCGGCAGCACCGCGATCTTGTACGTCTTCCCCATGGTTCCTCTCTCCGATAACGAGTGAATGTGCAGTATGCAGTGTGTCGGTCAGCCGGCCACGCGCGACTTCACGTACTCGAGCAGGCCGCCGCGGTCGATGAGTTCCTGCATGAAGGGCGGGAACGCCTCGGCGGCGTACGTCTTGCCCTGCGTGAGGTTCTCGACGACGCCCGCGCCGAGGTCGACGCGCAGACGGTCGCCGGCCCTGGCCTCTTCGGCCGCGGCCGGGCAGACCACGATCGGCAGGCCCGTGTTGATGGCATTGCGATAGAAGATGCGCGCGAACGACGAGGCCACGACCACGCTGACGCCGCAGGCCTTGATGGCCACCGGCGCGTGCTCGCGTGAGCTGCCGCAGCCGAAGTTCTCGCGGGCGACGATGACGTCGCCGGACTGCACGCGAGCGCCGAACCCGGCGTCGATGTCCTCCATGCAGTGCTTCGCGAGCTCCGCCGGGTCGTTGGTGTTGAGGTAGCGCGCCGGGATGATGACGTCGGTGTCGACGTCCCGGCCGTACGCGTGGACAGTGCCCTCGAAGATCATCGGGACGCCCCCTTCGCGATGCCGGCCTGCTCGGGCGTGGCGATGTGCCCGGCCAGGGCCGAGGCGGCCGCCACGTACGGGCTCGCCAGGTAGACCTCGCTGCCGGTGTGACCCATGCGGCCGACGAAGTTGCGGTTGGTGGTGCTCACGGCACGCTCGCCCTCGGCGAGGATGCCCATGTGGCCGCCCAGGCAGGGGCCACAGGTGGGCGTACTGAAGGCGCAGCCGGCCTCGATAAGGGCCTGCATGGTGCCGTCGGCGACGGCATCGAGGCAGACCTGCTGGGTGCCGGGCAGCACGATGACGCGCACGTTCGGGTGCACCTTGCGGCCACGCAGAATCGAGGCCGCCTGACGCAGATCCTCGAGGCGGCCGTTGGTGCAGCTGCCGATCACGACCTGGTCGATGGTGATATCCGCCAGGTCGGCGGCGGCGGCCGTGTTGGAGGGCAGATGCGGCCTGCTCACCGTCGGCGGCACGGCCGCGGCGTCGATCTCGATGACCTGTGCGTACTCGGCGTCCGGATCGCTGGCGAACAGGTGGCCGGACGTCCGCGCATGGCTGCCCTCGGGGCGGCCCTGCAGATACTGCGCCGTCTTCTCGTCGTGCGCGACGATGCCGTTCTTGCCGCCGGCCTCGATCGCCATGTTGCACATCGTGAAGCGCCCGTCCATGGAGAGCGCCTCGATGGCCTCGCCCGTGAACTCCATCGAGCGGTAGAGCGCGCCGTCGACGCCGATCTGGCCGATCGTGTGCAGGATGAGGTCCTTGCCGGTGACCCAGGGCGACAGCTCGCCGGAGTAGACGAACCTGATGCTCTCGGGCACGCGCAGCCACACGTGACCCCAGGCCATGGCGGCAGCGAAGTCGGTGCTGCCCACGCCGGTGCTGAAGGCGCCGACGGCGCCGTAGGTGCAGGTGTGCGAGTCGGCGCCGATGACCACGTCGCCGGGCGCCACCAGGCCCTGCTCGGGCAGCAGCACGTGCTCGATGCCGACACGGCCGACCTCGAAGTAGTTAACGATCCCGTGCCGGCGGGCGAACTCGCGGACCTTCTTGCTCTGCCCGGCGGACTTTATGTCTTTGTTGGGGGTGAAGTGGTCGGGCACGAGGGCGATGCTGGCCGGGTCGAAGACCTTCTCGAACCCGGCCTTCTCGAACTCGGCGATGGCCAGCGGCGCGGTGACGTCGTTGGCGAGAGCGAGGTCGACCTTCGCCTCGATGATGTCGCCCGCCTTCACCGCGTCGCGCCCGGCCGCCCGGGCGAGGATTTTCTCCGTAATCGTGGAGCCCATCAGACCTCCCCGGCCGCGGCAGCGTTGTTGACCGCCCGGACGTACGCCTTGGCCGACGCCTCCATGACGTCGTAGCTCACCGCTTGCCCGTTGAACGAGCGGTCGTTGACGATGACGGCCACATGAACCTCAGCAAGCGCGTCCTTGCCGGCGGAGATGGCGCGCACCTGGTAGTCGGCGAGACTGCCGTCGATGCCGACGGCGTCGTCGATCGCCTTGAACACCGACTCCACGGTGCCGTTGCTGAAGCTCTTGCCGTACTTGACCTCGCCCTGGGCCTCGACCTCGACCTGTGTGGTGGGGATGATCCCGGAGCCCGCCTGCGTGACGAAGCGGCGCAGGCTGTAGACGTCGTGGCGCTCGCGGATCTCCTCGTTGACGAGCGCCTCCAGGTCGAGCACCGTGACCTGCTTCTTCTTGTCGGCGATATCCTTGAAGCGCCGGAAGGCGTCGCTCAAATCCTCGTCCGAGAGGTGGTACCCCAGCTCAGCCAGTTTGGCGCGCAGGGCATGGCGGCCGGAGTGCTTGCCGAGCACGATGTCGCTCTCGGTCAGGCCGACGTCCGACGGCTGCATGATCTCGAAGGTGCTCGGCTCGGTGAGCACGCCTGCCTGGTGGATGCCGCTCTCGTGGGCGAAGGCGTTGCGGCCGACGATCGCCTTGTTGCGCTGCACGACGTAGCCGGTGAGCGTGCTCACCAGCCGGCTGGTGCGAGCGATCTCGGTCGTCTCGATGCCGGTCTCGCAGGCGAAGACCTCACTGCGCGTGCGAAGCGCCATGACGATCTCCTCGAGGGAAGTGTTGCCAGCGCGCTCGCCGATGCCGTTGACGGCACACTCGACCTGCGTTGCCCCGGCGCCCACCGCGGCCAGCGAGTTGGCGGTGGCCAGGCCCAGGTCGTTGTGGCAGTGGACGCTCACGCAGACGTCGTGAAGAACCGGGCAGAGACGGTAGAGTTCGCGGATGAAGTCGCCGAACTCGAGCGGCACCGCGTAGCCCACCGTATCGGGCACGTTGATGGTGGTAGCGCCGCTCTCGACGGCGATGCGCAGCACCTCGGCCAGGAACTCGGGCTCGGAGCGGCTCGCGTCCATGGCGCTGAACTCGACGTCGGCGCCTACGTGCGTGCTCGCCAGCTCCGCCGCCAGGCTCACCATGGCGCGCGTGTCGGCGAGTACCACCTCCGGCGCCTTCTTGATCTGGTACTTCATCTGTACCGGGCTGGTGCTGATGAACGTATGGATGCGCGGCTTCTGGGCCACCTTGACGGCGTCCCAGCACACGCGGATGTCTTTCTCGATAGCGCGGGAGAGGCCGGCGATGCGTGGGCCATCGACCTCTGCCGCGATCGTCTTGACCGCCTCGAAATCGTCGGGCGAGGCGATCGGGAACCCTGCTTCAATGACGTCGACGCCCAGCCGCGCGAGCTGGCGGGCGATCTCGAGCTTCTCGTCTCTGTTCAGAGTGGCGCCCGGCGCCTGCTCGCCGTCGCGGAGCGTCGTATCGAAGATGTTGATGTAGCGATGCTCGGTCACGAGGTACTCACACCTCCATGCGGGCTATGCCGCCGCTTGCGGGACACAGGGGATCGGCTGATGATCCGAAAAGAAGGCCGAACGGCCGGCGGGTGTCTACGCATCCCCCCAAAGGGGGAGGAGAAGGAGGCCCTGGAGGCTGAGCACGCTGGCGCGAGACTCAATATGGCCCTCCCGGGTGACCTCGCTTGTGGCACGGCGGCACATCGTCCGGGAAGTGTACGCCAGGCGCGCGCGAGCGCGCAAGTGCACGGCAGGACGGGCGGCCTCTCGGCCGCTCGCCCGCCGCTGGAGCGACCGCGCCCGCCTCAGCGGACGACGAGCTTCGCCGACCCCACAAGCTGCGCCTTCGTGCCGTCGGCCAGCCGCGCGTAGATGTAGTACCGGTACGTGCCCCGCGGCAGCCCCACCCGCGACCATGTGTGCGTCTGCGCGACGTTGAGCGGCACATCCGCGATGCGCCGCGTGTAGCGCCACACCCCATCGGCGTCGCGAACCTTGAGCGTCACGGCCTCAGCGGTCGTCGCGGAGGCCGGCGAGCCCTGCGGAGGTGCCAGGACCGCCATGTAGCGGAACACGGCCTTCTGCCCCCGCGGCACCCTGAGACCGGCGAGGGCCTTCGTCACGAAGACGGAGCCGTCGCCCCACTGGGCCGGGTCGCTCTCGCAGGTCACCGGCAGCGACAGCCGCGCGAGGTTCCCGACCACGTCGCGAGCCTGGATCAGGACGGTGTACTGCCCGTCCGGCGCCGGAATCTTCACGCCGGCGAAGCTCACCGTGCCGTTCCACTTGACGGCGCGTGGCTGCGCGCTTATCGCCGACCAGTCGTTGACCAGAGCGGCCGGCTTGCCGCCGGGCCGGCGAATGCTGACGCGCGTCTTCGCAGGCTCGCTCACGGTGTAGCTGATCTGAACCGGCTGGCGGCGCCCGTCTGCCCTGCGCAAACTCGTCGCCGGCGTCGCCACGGCGTCGTCGATGGACGGAGGCAGCGCGTCAACCATGACTCTCGAGACCGCGGGCCGCGCCGAGCCCCGGGAGCTGCGCGCCGTCATCCTCACAGTGTAGGCACCATCGGGCACCACAACGCCGTCCGCAGTCTTGCCGTCCCAGACCCGCTTGGCGCTGGAGCCCGAGGCCGCCCAGGAGCGCACCACAACTCCGTCCGCGTTGCTGACCGCTATCCGCCACGAGACCGTCTCGCTGGCCGAGAAGCGCACCGTGGTCGTGTCGGTCACTCCGTCGTCGTTGGGAGTGATGAGCCGCGCACTGACCCTCGGGTTGAAGATCTTCGGCCGGCCAGTCGCGGCGACCGACGTGCGGACGGAAGGCAGCAGGGAGTAGGTCGGGGAGCCAGGGCACGCCGTGAAGTTGGCGTCGCGGTGGCCGCTGATCGCCTTGAACTTCACCTTCTGCCCGTTCTTGTATTTCTGAGTAGCCCGGCACGTCATCGTCGCGGTAGACGTGGGGTTCACGTAGTTGACGTCGAGCTTCCAGGCGAGGAGCTTGACGAGCGCCGCGCGCGCCGCCGGCGACGGCTTGACGGAGGAGAACGTCCCGATGAACGCGATGCCGGTGCTGTTGGTGTTGAAGCCGAGCGTCTGCGCGCCGACGACGCCCCTGGCAACGCCGCCGTAGCGCCCTTCGTAGATTCTGCCGAAGCGGTCGATGAGGAAGTTGTAGCCGATGTCGTTGTAGCCGGCGCCGCGGACGTGGTAGTAATAGATCCCGCGAACGACCGCCTTCGCCTGGTCGCGTCCGTAGCCGTTGCCGCTCACGGTGTGGTGGATGAAGGCCATCCGCACCGGCGCGTACTCAGGCGCCGCACGCTTGAGCTTCTCGTTGGCGCCCCACTGCGCGCGCGTGATGATGGCCGGCTTCGTGGTGGCGGCGTCGGCCGCGTGCGGGCGCGCGAAGCGGGCGACGGCGGCCACGACACGCCCCAGCGCGCCTTTGGCGCGGTCGACGACGGTCGTCTCGCCGAGGCTGTTCACGAACATCAGCTTGAGATCGTTGACGGGGCCGCCGTGGACGAACTGGACGTAGCGCGCCTCCCCCACCCAGCAGGGCTCGCCGACCAGGCGCTCAGGGCCCACATCTCCCTCGGCGGAGGCCAGCGGCAGCGTGACCCACTCGCTCCAGGCCGCGCCGTCGAGGCTCGTGCGCACGGTGATACTCGCACCGGCGCTCTTCGTCTCCCCCGCGTCGCCCTGCGGCAGCACGCCGCGCGAGGCGTCGTGACGGCCGACGGCGCCGAGGAGGTTGAAGGTCATGCCGGCATCGACGACAGCGGGCGCGGCCGAGGCGCCGCGGGCGCTGTGCGGCGGGCGACCCGACGGAACCCGCACGCCGGGCGGCGCCGAGCCGGGCCGCACCTGGTCGACGGCGAGCGTCGCGCCACGCACCGGCGCCGTCTTCTCCCAGCGCATGGCCGCATCACCCAGGCTGGGGAGAAGAACGAGAAGCAGGAGCGCGGCCAGCGAGGCGGCCGCCAGTATGAGGGCTCTGCGCTGCATGCAACCTCCTCCGTTACGCCGCAGGTCGGGGCCGCGGCGCCGCCCGCCGACGTTCCGCTCCCGCAACCTCCATCCGCAACTCCGGCCGGCCGCGACGGCGGCGGGAGGACGAAGGAGTATGGGAGACCCGGGCGCGAATCGAGCCTTTTGGAGACACTCGGTCCTCGGTTTCGTGCCCGTCCTGTGCATCCCTGCCACCATAGCGGCCCAGACGCCGGCCGTCGAATCGGCGGGCCGGCCGAGGAGGCGCCCGCCGCCACTACAGCTCGATGCGCTGGGCGCTCTCCAGCCCGCAGCCTGTGACGAGCTCTTCCAGCTGGTCGCAGGTCAGCGCCTCGTCCAGCGAGAAGGCGAGCAGGTCGAGATCGCCGGCCTCGGGACGGCTGGCCGACAGCTGCGCGATGTTGCGACCGAACTCCCCCAGCTTGGTACCGATGCACCCGAAGACGCCCGGCGCCGCTGCTGCGCGCACGATGACCATATGAGACGACATCTCGAGATCGATGCCCCGCCCGTAGGCGGCCACCAGGCGCGGCCGGTGAGGCGCACCGAGCGCTGTGCCGGCCACCGAGAGCGCACCCCCGCCGTCGCGCGCCGTCACCGTCACAAGGTTCAGGTAGTCGGTGCGGCCCGAGTGGCGCGTCTCGCGGGCGTTCAAGCCCCTCTCCGCGGCGACGTTCTCCACATTGACGTAGCTCAGCGGGCCGTCAACCGCGTCGCTGAGCGCGCCCTGGAGCACACCGAGCGTGAGGAGGCGCGTGTCGCAGCGTGCCACGGCGCCGGCGTAGTCGACCTCGAGGTACTCCACGGGGCCGTCGGCGAGCTGCACGATCACGCGACCGAGCTGGATGCACGTCTCGAACAGCGGCATGAGCTCGTCGGCGTCCTCGCCCGGCGCCAGCGGCACGTTGACGGCGTTCCCGGCGAGCTCGCCGCGCAGCACGGCCGCTACCTGCTCGGCGATGACCGTTGCGGCACGGAGCTGGGCCTCGACCGTGGATGCCCCCAGGTGCGGCGTGCAGACGACACCGTCGAAGTCGAAGAGCGGGTCGTCGATGGTGGGCTCCTGCGGGTAGACGTCGACCGCCGAGGCCGCGACCTTGCCGGAGGCGATGGCACGCGCCCAAGCGGGCTCGTTGATGATGCCGCCGCGAGCGACGTTCACGACGCGCACGCCGTCTTTCATCTTGGCGAACTCGGCGTCGCCGATGAAGTCGATCGTCTCGGCGTTCTTCGGCAGGTGGACGGTGATGAAGTCGGCACGGCGATAGAGTTCGTCGGCGTCGCCGGCGGACTCCACGCCGAGCTCACGGAAGCGCTCCGCCGACACGAAGGGGTCGTAGGCGAGCACCTCCATGCCGAGACCGCGCGCATCCTCCGCGACAAGCACGCCGATGTTGCCGAGCCCGACGATGCCGAGCACCTTGCCGCGCAGCTCCACGCAGCCCTTGCCCCAGCGTGCCTTCTCCCAGCGACCCGCCTTGAGGTCGGCGTGAGCCTGAGGAATGTTGCGAGCACAGGCCATGATCAGCGCCACGGTGTGCTCCGCCGCCGAGAGGGCATTGCTCTGCGGCGCGTTGACGACGATCACGCCGCGTCGCGTCGCCTCCTCGACGTCGATGTTGTCGACGCCGACCCCGGCGCGACCCACCACCTGCAGGTTCACGCCTGCCCGGATGACCTCCGCGGTCACCTTCGTCGCCGAGCGGATGATGAGGCCATGGTACTCCGGGATGCGCGCCAGCAACTCGTCGGTATCCCAGGCGATACCGTCGTCCACCGCAAAGCCCTGGGCCTCGAGGTAGGCGATGCCCTCGGCCGCCAGCTTCTCCTTGACGAGGATCCGCTTCTGCCCCGTCATGCCCTTCTGCTCAGTCATTATCCTTTGCTCCCGGTTCAGAGTTGAACAGGGCTCTGCGCGAGGATGCGCGCCGCCGCCCCGGTGCCGGCGCCCCACACGACGTCGTAGCCGAGCTCGAAGAGCACCATCTCGAGCACGCCGAGCCCCACAAGGATGTCGCTCGCGCCGAAGTAGCCGCAGTGGCCGAAGCGGAAGATACGGCCCTTGAGGCGGCCTTGCCCGCCGGCCAGCCAGACTCCGTACTTGTCTCGGGCCACTTTGGTAATCTTGCCGCCGTCGACGCCCTCCGGCACCACGCAGGCGGTGACGGAGTTGGCTTCCGGATCCTCTGGGGCGAAGAGCTCGATGCCGAGCGCCCGCACGCCGGCTCGGCAGGCCTTCCCCAGCCAGCGGTGGCGCTCCACGACATTCTCGAGGCCTTCCTCGCGGATGAGCGCAATCGCGGCATTCTGCGCGACCATCAGTGAGACGGCCGGCGTGAAGGGCGTCTGCGCGCTCGCGCCGCTCATCTTGGTGCGGTAGCTCGTGTAGTCATAGTAGAAGCGCGGCGTCTCACACGCATCGACCACGCCCCAGGCCTTCTCGCTCACGGCTACGTAGGAGAGGCCCGGCGGCAACATGAGGGCCTTCTGGGAGCCGCCGACGCAGATGTCGACGTGCCAGTCGTCTGTTCTCAGCTCGAGCGCGCCGAGACCGCTGATGGCGTCGACCACCAGGATCGCGGGCGTCCGCGCCACGATCTCGCCGATCGCCGCGATGTCATTGACGACGCCCGTGGACGTCTCGCTGAACTGCACGTAGACGGCCTTGATTGCGGGGTCGGCAGCGAGCGCCCGCTCAACGTCGGCCGGATCGGCCCTGGTGCCCCACTCGTAATCAAGGACCGTCACCTCGGCGCCCCAGGTCGCCGCCAGCTTCTTCCAGCGCTCGCCGAAGTTGCCAACGCTCACCACGAGCACGTGGTCGCCGCGATTGACGACGTTCACGACAGCCGACTCCATTGCGCCGGTACCGGAGGCCGCAAAGACAAGCACATCGTTCTCCGTGCGGAAGACGTACTTAAGACCCGAGACGACATCCTTGAGGATATCGGTGAAGCGCGGTGCACGGTGGTGAACCACTGGCTCGGCGAGAGCCGCGAGTACCTCGGGCGGCACCGGCGTGGGGCCGGGAGTCAGCAGGAAGCGCTTCAGCATGATGGATTCCTTTCTTCGTTCCGGGAGACGCCCCCGGTCGGGCAGCGCGGCGCGCAGCGGCAGATGAGGCAGCAGGGACAAGGGGGATGGGATGATGCCGGGAAGCAGCAGGCGGGGTCAGGCTGGAGCGGGCGGGGCGGCTGTGCCGCCGGGCCCGCTCCAGCCGTTACGACGGGCGATACAGTAAGGCTCCCATGCGGATATCGTACACGAGACTCGCGGGCGTTGTCCGGCGACGTTCGGACCGCGCACCCAGGTCTCCTCGGACCATGCGACGCGCTCAGTCGAGCGGGTTGAAGAGCAGGCCGGTCGGCAGCTTCGGGTAGAAGTAGGTCGTCTTCTGCGGCATCGTCTGGCCGGCTTCGACCACATGCTGCACGTCGGCGATCGTAGGCGCATGCTGCAGCACGGCAAGCGGGTGACGCCCCGCGCGCAGCCGCTCGACCACCTCGTCTTCGCTGCGCGAGTACTCGATCTGGCCCTCGCCGCCGCGCGGCGGCACGCCGAAGACGCCCCGCAGCAGCAGGTAGTGCAGCACCGTGACGGGCAGGGCAGCGACTGCCGGAGCGAGCCCCTCGGCGACCAGCGCGTCCACCGCCGCCCGCTCGCGCAGCTTCACGACGACGGCGACGCCCTCGCCGGCGAGCAGCAGCGCGAAGACCGGGGCGGCGCCGTGCTCCGCAAGGCGGCCGAGCAGAGCCTTGGGGTCGCCGAGCCCGTCAGCGACCTCGGCGACGATCTCGAAGCGCTCGAGCAGGCGCGAGCGCAGCTTCTCGAGCGGCGGCACGTCGATGCCGGCGATCAGGCGATGCGTGGGATGAATGACGAGGCCGGGGTCGTCCATGCCGCAGAAGTAGGCGAGGCAGGCGTCGGCCGTGTGGTCGCCCGCCGCCTGCCGCTCGCGGCCGTACGTCAGGGCCGCCCCGTAGCGGTGGTGGCCGTCGGCGATGATGAGGCTGCTCGCCGCGAGCAGGGCGGCGGCCTCGTCGGCACCCGCCCCCACCGCCGCCTGCAGGCGGATCCCGCCGCCGTCGGGACCCTCGAACTCGAGCGGCGGCTCTGGATGCTCCGCGGCCTCGAGAGTCCGCCACACGCGGCGATCCTCGTCGGGGTGCAGCAGGAAGACCGGGCTGAAATTGGTGCGCGTGGCGCGCAGCAGCTCGATACGGTCGCCCTTGGCGCCGGCGTGGGTCGACTCATGAGGGTGGATCACGCCGGCGGCGAAGTCTTCGAGGTGCACGCGGCCGAAGAAGCCGCGCCGCGTGCGCATCTGCCCCCCAGGCTCACGGAAGCTGTGCTCGAACAGGTAGAAGCCCGGGCGCTCGTCGCGAATCAGGATACCCTCGGCCTGCCAGCGGGCGAGTTCGGCCGCGGGTCGCGTGTACCGATCCGCGCCGGCCGGCTGTGCCTCGCCGCCGGCGAGGTCCAGGTGGATGGCGTTGTAGGGGCTGCGCGCGCGGTAGTCGTCGGCCTGCGCCGGGGTGAGCACGTCGTAGGGCGGGCAGACGACGTCGCTGAGTCGGATGCGCCCGCTGTCGTAGCGCAGTGCGCGGAACGGCATGATCCTGGCCATCTGCTTCTCCTGCAACGTCTCGCTTACACAACGTCTCGCCTGCACAGTATGACGGGCGGGGCAGCCTCGCCGCCCCGCCCGCTTCTCACTCGTCGCTCCTGCGGTCCGGATGCCCTGCGGCCTCCGGACGCGTCAAGCCTCGGCGGCGAGGACCTCGTCGACCCAGCCGAGACCGGCGATCGCCGCCGAGAAGCCGACGCTCGTGATCGCCAGCAAGGCGACCTGTCGCACCTCTTGCGGCGTCGCCCCGGCCGCCAGCGCCCGGCGCGTATTGGAGCGCACCGCGCCCTCGGCCGAAACGCCGATGGCCAGACCCAGCTTCACGAGCCGGGCCGTGCGCTCGTCGAGCGGCCCGGCCTCATCGGCCGCCCGGCCGAGGCCGTCGAGCGCCCCGGCCACGCCGGGGTAGCGCTCGCGGAATTCCCGGTAGATGCGGGGAAGGTACTCGTCGGCCATGACTCGTGCCTCAGACGTCGATGTCGAGGCCGCCCTCGGCGATCCAGCTCATCATGCCGCGCAGCTCCTTGCCCACGATCTCGATGAGGTGCTCCTTGCCCTGACGCTGCAGCGCGTTGAAGACCGGGCGGTTGGCCTGGTTTTCGAGGATCCACTCGCGCGCGAACTCGCCGCTCTGGACCTCGGCGAGGATCTCGCGCATCGTCTCGCGGACGTTCTCGTCGACCACCCGCGGGCCGCGCGTGAGGTCGCCGTACTCGGCGGTGTCGCTGATGGAGTAGCGCATGCCGGCGATGCCCTTCTCCCACATGAGGTCGACGATGAGCTTGAGCTCGTGCAGACACTCGAAGTAGGCGATCTCCGGCTGGTAGCCTGCCTCGACCAGCGTCTCGAAGCCAGCCGTTACCAGCTCCGTGCAGCCGCCACACAACACAGCCTGCTCGCCGAAGAGGTCGGTCTCAGTCTCTTCTTCAAAGGTGGTCTCGAGGCCGCCGGCGCGCAGGCCACCGATGCCCGAAGCGTAGGCGAGGGCGAGGTCGCGGGCTTTGCCGCTCGCGTCCTGGTAGACGGCGATCAGCACCGGCACGCCCTTGCCCTCCTCGTACTGCCGGCGCACCAGGTGACCGGGCCCCTTGGGGGCGACCATGCTCACGTCGACGCTCTTGGGCGGAACGATCTGGCCGAAGTGGATGTTGAAGCCGTGCGCGAACATGAGGGTCGCGCCGTCCTTGAGGTTCGGGGCGATGTCGTTCTTGTACACGACGGCCTGCGTCTGGTCGGGCACCAGCATCATGATGACGTCGGCCTTCTTGGCGGCCTCGGCGGCCGTGAGGACCTCGAAGCCGGCCTTCTCGGCGCGCTGGGCGTTGGGCGTGCCCGCGAGCTCGCTGACGAGCACGGTCACGCCGCTATCGCGCAGGTTCTGCGCGTGAGCGTGGCCCTGGCTGCCGAAGCCGATGATGGCCACGGTCTTCGACTGGATAAGGGAGAGATCGGCGTCCTTGTCGTAGTACATGCGGTGTCCTCCTCTGGACGGCCAACGGACCGTGATGGGATGCCCTCGGAAGCTGAAATGTTACTGCCTGCAGGCGGTGGCGGCAACGTGTCTGCAGGCGGCGGCAACGTGTCTGCAGGCGATGGCGGCAACGTGCGCCGCCGCGCGGGCCGGGCGGCTCCTGCCACGCTACTGGTAGAGCCGGCCCCCGTGCATGATCCAGCCGCTCGCGTGCTCACCGCCCGGATCCCGATGAGTCCAGTGGACGGTGCCGCCCTCCTCGGTCCACTCGTACTCGCCCGAGAAGGTCACGGAGTCGCCCTCGCGCAGATCGGCTACGCGCGGCGCGAGGTCGATGTTGTGGGCGATGAGCAGGGTCTGGCCCGTGGCGAGCCGGACGATGAACCGCTGGTGGCGGATACCCTCGTCGTCGTCCGGCAGGATCCTCACAACGATACCCTCACCCTCGACTTGAAGGTTACTGATGAGCTCCGCGTAGGCTCGCGCGAGGATCGTATTGGTGCCGAAAGCAGGGGTGGCGCCGCCGAGCGCGGAAGGGCTCGCCCCGGCCACATCGGCCGCGCCGGAGCTCTCCTGCCCGCCGCTCACTGCGTGCCCGGCGGCAGTCGCTCGGCGCGCCGCTCAGTCACGCGGTTCGCCGCGTCGACGAAGACGGTCCGCGGCCGCCAGGCATGCGCCTCGTCGTCGGTGAGCGCCACGAAGCTGGCGACGATGACGAGGTCGCCGGCCTGCGCATGGTGGGCGGCCGCGCCGTTGACGCAGACGACACCCGAGCCGCGCAGTCCGGCGAGCGCGTAGGTGGTGAGCCGGGCGCCGTTCGTCACGTTCCAGACGTCGACCGCCTCGCCGGGCAGGATGCCGGCGGCGTCGAGGAGATCCTCATCGAGGGTGATGCTTCCCTCGTAGTCGAGCCGGACGGCCGTAACGGTAGCCCGATGGATCTTGCCGCCGAGCATCCTGCGCATCATGTCGTACTCCATTTCCGAGTATCCGCCACGAGGTGGTCGAATCTCGATCGCGATGGAACGGACTGCGATGGTACCAGCCTCGCGCGGCAGCGGCACTCCCACAGCTGCAGAAGCAGCGCAGCACCCTGCCGCCACCGCAGACGGCCTCGACGACGGCCACAGCGCTCCGGCCTCGACGGCGACCACACAGCGCTCCGGCCTCGACGACGGCCGAGCGGCGCTCACCTGACGCGCGCGCCGCTCCTGAGGTAGCATCTTGCGCCGAGAGCGTTTCGAAGCAGTCACAAAACCACCGGCACGAAGGAGATGGCGAATGAAGATGTTCCGCAACATTCTCTACGTTGCCGAGAAAGGCGGCGCCCAGGACCCCGCCGTCACGCGCGCCGTGACGCTTGCCGAGAACAACCTGGCCGACCTCACCATCATGGCCGTGGTCGCGCCGCTCGAGCCACCGGCGGAAAGCCCTCCCGGCATGCCGATCGCAGCCGAGATGCAGGATGCCGCCATCGCCGATCTCCGTCGCGAGCTAGAGGATCTGGCCGCTCCCTTCCAGGAGCGCGTCACCATTCGGCTGGAGGTCGCGGTGGGCACGCGCTTCCTCGAGGTCATCCGCGCGGTCGCGAATCACGGCCACGACCTCGTCATCAAATCGGCCGAGAACCCGGAGGGCATAGAGAAGCTGTTCGGCAGCGACGACGACCATCTCCTGCGCAAGTGCCCCTGCCCCGTGTGGATCATGAAGCCTGATGAGAGGCCCGATTACGACTGCATCCTGGCCGCCGTCGACGTCCAGGCGTCGCAGGTGTCGCCGGTCGTCGCCGAGCTCAACCTCCTCATCGGCGAGCTGGCCGGCTCCCTCGCCGTCTCCGACTTCGCCGCCCTGCACCTGGTGCACGCCTGGGAAGCGCACGCGGAGACGCTGCTGCGGGCGACAAGTGACCGCCCCGACGAGGCCAGGGCCGCCTTCCTCGACGCCGAGCTGGCGCGCAGTCAGGCCGGTATGGACACGCTCTGCCGGCAACTGCGGGAGCGCATCGGCCGAGACGCCTACGAGCACATCGCCCTCAGCACTCACATCACACGGGGATCGGCCAAGACCGTCATCTTAGAGACGGCGGCCGACCTCGACGCCGACCTCGTCGTCATGGGCACCGTCGCGCGCACGGGCATTCCAGGGCTCATCATCGGTAACACAGCCGAGGCGATCCTCGATCAGATCCACTGTTCGGTGCTCGCCGTAAAGCCGCCGGGCTTCGTACCGCCCGTCGCGCTCGAGACCTGAAGCCGGCTCGCGGCCGAGGAGGGAGATCGCGCGCGGCGACGCCCGCGAGGGCGCGACGATCCTCACCGGAGAGCTTGCGGGAGATCGCGCGCGCGACGACGCCCGGGCCGACCCTCATTCGGCCGCCGGCGACGCCCGGGCCGACCCTCATTCGGCCGCCGCGCCCAGCCCGAAGAACCGCTCGAAGAACTCGCGGAGCTTGGCCAGCACGCGCTGCTTCTTCTCTCCGTGCTCCCCGCCAGGCGAGAACCGCGACACCGGCGGCAGGACCCGGGTGATCGCCGTACCCGTCGCCTGCACCGCGCCGTCGCGGAAGGCCGTATCGATGAACGCACGGGTCTCGTCGGGGCGGAGCCCCTCCGCCGCGATGATCGCGTCGAGCTCGGCCTCGCGCCTCGCCTGCACGAACGCCCGCCACTCCTCGTCGATGGCTCCGTCGATCGAGACGGAGTCGACGAAGGCCTCGATGAGGTCCTTCTTGTTGCGCAGGCTGGGGCTGGCGGCGACGGCGTGGCTGATCGACTCGCGGATCTCCACGTCGGAGCCGTCGCCGCGGGCCTCGCGCCACCTCTGGACGAGCATCAGGATGTAGTCGACGTTGATCTCGACCTGCTTGATGAGCTCGATCTCGAAGACGACGTCGTCGTTGATCGACGCCTTGTCGGCATCTGCCTTGCCGCGGAACTCGGCGTAGAGATCGAGGTACACGCTGCGGTAGTCCTGCGCCTGGCGCTCCGTGAGGATCTCGTTGCCGGCGAACTCGTCGAACGAGGCCAGGATGTTCTGCAGGCGCAGGATAGCTCCGAAGAGCGCGATGAACTCCTTCTGCTCCGACTCCCCCACGATCCGCGTCCCCGGCGGGTACTGAAAGAGCAGCAGCTCGACCTTGGCGGCGTACGCGGAGTAGTAGTCGCCGTACGGCTTGAGCAGCACGATCCCGCCGGCATCCTTGTTGCCGAAGAGCGCGATCGCGTCGTTGGTCTGCTGCTCCAGATTGCGGAACGAGACGATGTTGCCGTAAGTCTTCACCGAGTTGAGGATGCGATTGGTGCGCGAGTAAGCCTGAATGAGGCCGTGGGCGCGCAGGTTCTTGTCGACGAACAGCGTGTTGAGGGTCGTCGAGTCGAACCCCGTGAGGAACATGTTGACGACGATGACCAGGTCGATCTCGCGCTCCTTCAGGCGCCGCGAGAGATCCTTGTAGTAGTTCTGGAACCTGTCGGCCGAGGTGCTGAAGCTCGTGCCGAACATCTCGTTGTAGTCCCGGATCGCATCGTCGAGGAAGTCGCGTGAGGGCTGGTCGAGGGCACCGGTCTCGAAGCCTTCCTCGTCCAGGAAGTCCTCCGTCGCCTCGTTGGCCGCATACGAGAAGATGATCCCGACCTTGAGCCTCTGGTCGGGCAGCAGCTCCTTCTGCTGCTCCTTGAACTCGAGGTAGTAGCGCTTCGCCGCCTCGATCGAGGCCGTGGCGAAGAGGGCGTTGAAGCCGCGCACGCGCCTGCCGGAGAGCGAGTACTGCTCGGCCCGCCTGGTCTTCTGGTCGAAATGCTCGAGAGTGTAGCCGACGATCTGGCCGATGCGCTCGGGCGCGAGCAGGGCCTTCTCCGTATCGATCGCCGAGACCTGCTCGTCGGCGATGCCCGCGGGCAGCTTGATCGTGTTGACGTAGTCGATACGGAACGGCAGCACGTTCCCGTCGGTGATCGCATCGACGATGGTGTAGGTGTGCAGCTTGTCGCCGAAGGCCTGCTCCGTGGTCCGCAGCTGCGGATTGCCCCCGCTCCCCGCGTTGACCGCGAAGATCGGCGTGCCCGTGAAGCCGAAGAGGTGGTAGCGCTTGAACGCCCTGGTGATGGCGGTGTGCATCTCGCCGAACTGGGAGCGGTGGCACTCGTCGAAGACGATGACGATGTGATCGTTGTAGATGCTGTGACGCCTGTTGGCCGCGACGAAGGTCGACAGCTTCTGGATCGTCGTGATGATGATCTTGGCGGAGGGATCCTCGAGCTGCCTCTTCAGCACCGCCGTCGACGTGTTGGAGTTGGCGGCGCCCTTCTCGAACCGGTCGTACTCACGCATGGTCTGGTAGTCGAGGTCCTTGCGGTCGACGACGAAAAGCACCTTGTCGACACCGGCCAGCCTGGTCGCGAGCTGCGCGGCCTTGAAGCTCGTGAGCGTCTTGCCTGAGCCGGTCGTGTGCCAGACGTAGCCGCCGGCGCTCACCGTGCCGAGCTGCCTGTAGTTAGTGGAGATCTCGATGCGCTGGAGGATCCGCTCGGTGGCGACGATCTGGTACGGCCGCATCACCAGGAGCATCCTGTCGGCGGTCAGCACGCAGTACCTGCACAGGATGTTGAGCAGCGTGTGCCTGGCGAAGAACGTCCTGGCGAACGCGGTGAGGTCCTGGATGGGGCGGTTGGTCGCGTCGGCCCACCAGGAGGTGAACTCGAACGAGTTGGAGGTCTTGCGCACCCGCTTCAAGCCCGCCCTCTCGCGCACGTGCTGATGGCGGGTGGTGTTGGAGTAATACTTCGTCAGCGTGCCGTTGCTGATCACGAAGAGCTGCACGTACTCGAACAGGCCGGAGCCCGCCCAGAAGCTGTCGCGCTGGTAGCGGTCGATCTGGTTGAACGCCTCGCGGATATCGACCCCGCGACGCTTGAGCTCGATGTGCACCATCGGCAGACCGTTCACGAGCACCGTCACGTCGTAGCGGTTCGAGCGCGCCGCGCCGCCTTCGCCGGCGGCGACCTCGTACTGATTGATGACCTGCAGACGGTTGTTGTGGACGTTCGTCTTGTCGATGAGCGCGACGTTCTTAGTGGAGCCGTCGTCGCGCCTCAGGATCTGGACGTGGTCCTCCTGGATGCGCACCGTCTTCTCGACGGCGCCCTCGTTGGCGCCCGCGATCCTCTCCCGGAAGAACCGCTCCCACTCGGCGTCGCTGAACGTGATCCCGTTGAGCGCCTCGAGCTGGACGCGGAGGTTCGCGATGAGCTCGGCCTCGCTGGTAAGCGGCAGGTACTCGTACGCCTGGGACTGGAGCGTGGCGATGAACCCCCGCTCCAGAGCGGCCTCCGACTGATACGCCGCCTCGTCCGCGGTCTCCGAGACGTACTCGGCGACGACCGTGCTCTCGGCGCTGACGGCGATGGGATCGTAGCGGGCGCTGCCCGGGATGTCGTTCATGACCAACCTGACGACGGATCCCACTTCGGGGCAAACGTAGCACCCGAAGCAGCCGCGGTCACGGGCGGCATGATGAACGCGGCGATGGCCGCACGCACCACCGCAAGATCGTCAGGCGCATCAACGTGTTTGGTCAGCAGAAACGATCGCCACCGACTCCGTGCTTCTGAGCTCTCATAGAAGACATCGGAGAGTCCCGGCGGAATCCCGGCAGTCAGGGGCGTCCTGCGGTGCGCGAACGTTGCAGCGATCGCAGCCGCCAGATCAGAACCGAGAATCGATCGGGAGCTTGAAACAAGCCAAATATCGTAGTAGTCGCGCAGTCGACTATTCTCGATGTCCCTGCGCACAATCGTCTCGTACTTCTCTGCGAGCGCTGTCGGCGGCTGATATGCCAGGATGCGTGGCGCGTCGAAATCGAGAAGGCTCGGGTAGTCGACCCAGGCAGGATCCGGTACGACCACGTCATCAACCGCAACGTCGAGCTGCAGCTTGAATGTGGCACCGTCAAGGTTACCGCGAAGCACCACCCTGACTCCCGGGTAGTCCTGCTCGGCGTTGATCACGGTCGCCTCAAGGTCGTCATCGAACACGAGTCCATCGTTGGGATACGCGACGCCGAGACACTCGCGCACGACCTCGGTAAGAGTCTCGGGTGAGCTCTCGACCCGCCCAAGGAAGTCGATATCTCGCGTGGGCCGGCCCAGCGAGGAGTCCCAAGCCCTCAGCATCGTCGCACCCTTGACTATCAAGCGCTCGCTCCACCCGGTCTTCGACAGCCGGTAGAGGAAACGCTCGATGGCGAAGTATTGGAGTGTCTGATCGAACGAGTCGCCGCTTGCCTTGGCTTCGTTGAGAAGGCGCGCGCGAACTGAGCCAGGTATGTTGCTCACGGCGCGCCGACTCATTCCAGCGCCTCCAGATACGGGCGAACGATCTTCGTGACTCGGTCGATGGCGGCAAAGTGCATGATCTCGCCGCGCGTAGCCTTCCGGCTCCGAAGCGTCTCCCGAAGCGCTTCGAGCGCGATGTCCAGCCCCACCTTGCCCCGAAACTTGAAGCAATCGGCAACGGTCTTCGCCGGACTGAATACCTTGACCGGCGTACCGCCGACCGTGTGCTCTTCCACGCCAGCCGTGAGAGCATCGCCCGACATCCGATACACCCGGACGGGCGGGTAGTCGAACCGTGGGTGCCAAGCCTTCGGTCCTATCGCGATGTTCACCCATGCGGGCATCTGGGTGCCGATCTCGTGGAAGTCGAGAGCGCTGAGGAGGCAAAGCACCGCGTGAGGAACCCGCTCGGCCACAACGACAACGTCGTACTTGCTTGGCGCCGGGAGCTCGGCCAGGCGAAAGACCCCCCGGGAGAGTCGCTCGAGAAGGCCGGCATCCCGCATCCCGTAGAGGGTCGAGTAATGAATGCCCCGCGCGGCGGCTTCGCGGGTGCGGAGCGTACCTCCCGCAGCGCGGAAGGCCTTCTTTGCAGCACATACTGCGCTCTCTGACGGCTCCCGTGCCATGGGCATAGAGTGATATATTCCTCGGAAGTTGTCAACTTCGTCCGAGGTTTTTATCGATTCTGAATTTGTCACCGTCGACCCTGAGTAACTCAACAACGACAAACCCGCCCTCTGCCCATTTTCCCCATGGTCGTTTTCGCTGCGCCACGAAAACAGTGACCCACAGGGTCTCTAGTCATGCCTTGCCGCTCACTTGCGCGAGACAACGAAGTTTGCTTCGCACTTTCTCCACGAATGTGCAAAGCAAAGTCTCTTGTTGCTAAGCGGCGCCGCTCAAAAGACCTCTCGACCCTCGACGACATTCAGGAGCTGAGGAAACGCAAGTATCGCGGCGCGCCTGCCCTTGCCGGGAGAGATCACCTTGAGAACGGACTCCTCCCGGAGCACGTTGATCAGGCGGCGTGCCGTTGCCTCTGGGATCCCGGCTTCGGCAACGAAGTCGCTCGTCCGGAAGATCGGCCGACCAAAGATGAAATCCAGCGCGGGTACGCCATGCTGCGAGCGCGTCATCTCGATCACGCGGCTCTTCATCTCGGCGTACAGCTCGAGAATCGCCTGTGCCTTCTCCAGGTTGTCCTGGGCCTGCATCTGGACCGCCTGGAGGAAGAACCGACACCACCCCTCCCAGTCGCCGTCCCGCGAGACCGCCAGGAGGCTGTCGTAATAGGCGTCACGATGCTCTTCGAAATATGCGCTGATATAGAACATCGGCCGGCTGATGAGACCGACCTGCCACAAGAACAGAGGGATGAGCATTCGTCCGAGACGCCCGTTGCCGTCCATGAAGGGGTGCAGCGCCTCGAACTCCAGGTGGAGGATCGCAATATGCACGAGATGATCTGGCTGCTTGGCGTGGAGGTACTGCTCCCATCGCCCGAAAGCATCCGGGAGCTTCTCCGGGCTGATCGGCATGAAATGGCACGTCTCCGGGGTGCACCCCGGAGGCCCGATCCACACCTGCGTCCGCCGGAACTCGCCCGGCGCCTTGTTCTGGCCCCTCACACCCTCGCGAAGATGCCGGTGAGCTTCGCGGATCACCCGACCCGAAAGCGGCAGCTCATCCAGCGCCCCCACGGCCAGATGCATGGCCTTGCGGTAATTCAGAACCTCGTAGATGTCGTCGCGACGCTCCGGCGTGGCTGGAGCTTGCCCCGCCTCGAACTCGAGCACCTCGCCCATCGTGGCCTGCGTGCCCTCAATGCGTGAAGAAAGCACAGCCTCCTGCGTCGTGAGCGGGGAGAGCAAGACGGACGGGTTAGGTATGGCCGCCAAGACGCCGTCGTAGCGAGCAATGGCCGCCGATGCCGGGCCGATGAGCGGGACAAGAGACGTCCAGTCCAGCTCTGGGGGGAACCCGCCCTCGTGATAGGAGACCGGCGGCGTCACCATGCACCCCTTGCGTTCGCGGGATCATCGAGTTCGCGGGTGAATCGCGCTTCGTCCTTCACGTGGGACTCCGTCGTCCTCTTGGTCGGGATGTCGCAACGCTACTACACATCGAATGCGACTGCCGGTCTGTTGTCGCCCGAGCCCTCGGCATGCTCACTCCACCCCGCGGTTCTCCCAGTCGCCGTAAGACTGGCCGTCGGGGGCCTTCCACTCGACGCGGCCATTGCTCGACCGGCCGAGAGCGACCGCAGCGGCTGTAGAGGGTGAGCTGAATGGGATGTCGCGGGTGAGGATGCCCCTGCCCCCGTCCACCGCGATCGACCCATCTGCGACCAGCTTCTGATGCCGGGCGCGGTACGACGCGTACGTACGCTTCGTGCTCTCGGCCCTGCCCCTGCCGGTCCAGGCGGCAACCACCTGCGAGCCCTCGAGCATCATGAACTCGTCGCCACGCAGCTGGGCGCGGGCGTTGACGTTGTACTTCTCGTTCAGCAGCGAGAAGACCGGCGAGGCGTCGCTGGCCTCCGGCGGCAACGCCGACGCCGGACGCACGCGGATCGCATTCACGCCGAGCACCGGCAGGATGATCTGCAGCTGACTCAGGAAGGCCTCCATGTCGGAGGCCTGCGCCTCCGAGAGCTTGCGGCCTTGTGGATCGTTGCTGTTATCCAGTGAGACACGCGCGGCCTGCCTCGCGAGATCCACGAGCCGCCACTCGAGGTAGCCCCAATGCCCCTCCGTGAACGAGTCGTCCTTCGACGTGATGAGGACGACGCGATCCCAGAACTCCTTCTTCGCGGAGTGGTCGCGGAACCGCGCGACGAAGTTCTCCGTGCGGCCGATGTAGCAGCGCACGCCACCCACCGCGTCCTCATCGTTGCCGAGCAGGAAGTAGGCGCCGTTGCGCTCGGCCTCCGGCCGCTTCAGCACGGCGCCGAGGTCGGCACGCGGCCCGGCGAGAACATAGCCGGTCCAGCCGGCGATCTCCGCGGTGGTGATACCGCCCGGGACACCATCCACGAGAAACAGCTCGATATGCTTGCCCTTTATGCAGCCACCTCCTTGAAGGTCAGCAGGCGGTCGCGGTAGTACTCGTACTGCTTGCGGCGAGCGGCCAGCTCCGCGGGAAGGCCGCTCGTCAGATCATTGACGAGCGCGTCGAACTTGTCGAGGATGGCGACGATCCTCCTTTGTCGCTCCAAAGGAGGTACCGGGATTGGATAGGTCTTTACCTTTCGGGCATTAAGATTCGACTGGGATCCCTCTCCCAAGGCTTTGAGATGCCGGTACTCACTCGCAATCCAATGGAACACATAGCGGTAGTCAGCCTGCGATGGATCCACCTGCAGATTGCAGCATGCTTGGTTTGTTGTTAGCGGAATCACATTGACGGCGGCCTTTGCTGCCGTAGCCCCGTACATGGCGACAATGACGCAGTTTGCAGGAATCCACTTGGCGGACGAACTGCGCAGACCTGCTTCAGTGACGGTCATGCCAGTGAACTCGATGTCCGTGTAGTCGACTTCTTGTGTGCGAAGCCACGGAATGCCGCCCTCGTAGTACTCGGCACAATCCGAGCGCGGAGTACCCCCCGAGGACACCCGAGTGCAGATATCACCCAGCGTCGCCCACCGGACCCCCTCCCCCTCGGGAAAGGTCAGAAGCGAGTCCCGATAGTGGGCGTACTGACGCCGCCGAGCCTCCAGCTCGGCCTCCAGCTCGGCCTCCAGCGCTATGAACGCATCGAGCACCCGCACGATCTCCTGCTGCACCTCGGGCGGCGGCACAGGCATTGTGATGCGCTCAAGCGACTTGGCTGACACGTCAATAACCTTGGTGCCCGTAGCCAGCTGCCTCTTCTGCGCAAAGAAATCGGGTGTCTGCAACCAATACGCAACGAACTTCGCGTCGAGGGAGTGTTTGAAGACCGTGGCATGACCGCCGGTTACAATCTGCTCCGAACCGAGCCATGCAACGGCTTTGCCGACGTCCTCAAGGTTCTCGCTCGTATTCGTAATGATCACGTCACCCGGATCGACCTTTGCCAACTTTGACGCGGTCTTCGGTGCAACAAAGGAAATGGTCTCCGTCGCCCACGTTCCGTAGAAGGTGTAGATCTGCCCATAGTGAATCGCGCCAACACCCGACTCGACGAAGTCCGTCTTCGGCATGCCGCTGCCTCGCACCAGTTCGCCAAGCTCGCCCAACCTGCGACGAGGAACCCCATCCGGGCACAACTCCGCAATCAGCTCGTCGATCCGGCTCACGCCTCGCCCTCCAGGTCCGCCACGATCGCGTCGATCTGCGTCCGCAACTCCGCCTGCCGCTCCACGATGCGGGCGATCTCGGCGTTGAGCGCCACGATGTCGACGGGCTCGGTCGTGTCCTCCGGCTCCACATACGACGAGACGGCGATGTTGTAGTCGTTCTCGGCGATCTCGGCGCTCGGGACGAGGCAGGCGAAGTGCTCCTCGTCCTCGCGAGCGATAAAGGCATCGAGAATCTTCTGCCGGTTCTCCTCGGTAAGCTTGTTCTTGTTGCCGGCGCGCACGAACTCGGCCGAGGCGTCGATGAAGAGCACCGCGTTGTCGGTCTTCGACTTCTTGAGCACGATCACGCACGTGGCGATCGTGGTGCCGAAGAAGAGGTCCGGCGGGAGCTGGATGACCGTGTCGACGTAGTTGTTGTCGATGAGGTACTTGCGGATCTTGCGCTCGGCGCCGCCGCGATACAGCACGCCGGGGAACTCGACGATCGCCGCCGTGCCGTCCACCGCCAGCCAGCTCAGCATGTGCATGGTGAACGCCAGGTCGGCCTTGGACTTGGGCGCGAGCACGCCGGCGGGCGCGAAGCGCACGTCGTTGATGAGCAGGGGATTGGCGTCGCCGTCCCACTTGATCGAGTACGGCGGGTTGGAGACGATCGCCTCGAACGGCTCGTCGTCCCAGTGCGCCGGGTCGGTGAGCGTGTCACCGTGGGCGATGCTGAAGCGCTCGTAGTTCACGTCGTGCAGGAACATGTTGATGCGCGCCAGGTTGTACGTGGTCAGGTTGATCTCCTGGCCGAAGAACCCCCGGCGGACGTTCTCCTTGCCCAGCACCTTGGCGAACTTGAGCAGCAGTGAGCCCGAGCCGCAGGCGGGGTCGTAGACCCCGTTCACCTCGGTCTTGCCCACCACGGTGATGCGCGCCAGCAGCTCGCTCACCTCCTGCGGCGTGTAGAACTCGCCGCCGGACTTGCCGGCGCCCGACGCGTACATCTGCATGAGGTACTCGTACGCGTCGCCGAAGGCGTCGATGGTGTGGTCTTCGAAGCTGCCCAGTTCGAGGTCGCCGATCGCGTCGAGCAGCTTGCAGAGCTTCTGGTTGCGCCTGGCGACCGTGTTGCCGAGCCTGGCGCTGTTCACGTCGAGGTCGTCGAAGAGGCCCTTGATGTCGTCCTCGCTGTCGGCGCCCACGGCCGAGCCCTCGATGTTGCGAAACACGCCTTCGAGCGTCTCGTTGAGGTTCTCGTCGCGCGCCGCGCGGGCGCGCACGTTGGCGAACAGCTCGCTGGGCAGGATGTAGAAGCCCTTCTCGGCCACGGTCTCGGCGCGGCCGAACTCGGCGTCGGCATCGGAGAGCCTGGCGTAGTCGAACTCGGGGTTCCCCGCCTCACGCTCGTGTGCATTCAGGTAGGCGGTGAGGTTCTCGGAGATGAACCGGTAGAAGAGCATGCCCAGCACGTAGCTCTTGAAGTCCCAGCCGTCGACCGACCCGCGCAGGTCGTTGGCGATGCGCCAGATCGTCTTGTGGAGCTCGGCGCGCTGCGCCTCTTTGGTGGTAGGGGCCATCTGCAAGTCCTTCGTCCGGCTACGTCCTGCGTCGCGGGGCTCCCCGGCAAGCGCACTGTCACGAGCACCCGGAGCCCCCGCCAGGAATCCGGACTCATCCTATTCGACCGGGCGGACGGATGGGCGGATAGATGAGCAGACAGAAGCGCCGGAGTGCCTCGCGGCGGCCGGTACCGTTCGCTCGTCGACTGGAGCGAACCCCCGGTGATGCGCTCCTCACTACACGCGACCATCTCATGAATAGCACGCGATTCGGAAGCGCAGAACCAACCCCAGAGTACCACCCCCGCTTACCACGATCGTGCGATTGTCGCAACCGCCAGCCCACCTTAGGCTTGGGCTGAAAGGTGCCCAATGTGGCACGCAGCTCCTGTCTCTGTGGGAGGCCGCCATGATCATCAGTTGGAACCAGACGTTCAACGCCGACTGGAAGTTCAAGGGCGAGACGGGGACCGCCAAGTACGTGGTCACGGTGGAAATTGAAGGCCCCACACGCCCGTTCATGACCGACGCCGCGCCGATCATCGAGGACATTGCCGCACTCGAGGGCAAGAACCTTTCCGAGGTCGCCGGGCGCTCCTCTCTCGAATCAGTCGTGCTGTACATCAAGGATCTGATCGAGGCCAAGCTTGAGGGCGGCGACAAGCTGAAGCGTCTGTACGTCTTCGAGAACGACATGTTCGGGGCGGAGATTTGAGGGACCTCGTCTAGGAACCTCGTCAACGTTTAGAGAGACCCTCGGCGGCGCGCTGCTTCACATAGCGTCGCGTGCGCGAGCAGTAGCGTAGCCGCACGATGACCGCCAGGTGCAGGGCACGGCTGGCAGCGCAGTCGCCGCCGCGGTGAAGCCGATCCCTGCCTCGTGCGAGCGCACGAGGCAGGGATCGGCACCGCACCGCAGAGGTAGACGAAGGCGGCCTCTGGGCGCAGGCGTTCCGGCCGCTCACCGGCCGTGATGAGGAACCGGCCGAAGCGTGGGAGCCCCTCGAGCGCGCTGCGCAGCGCGGCGGGCGCCCTGACGACCATGCCGCGCAAGACCCGCCTTCCCATGAAGGCACAAGGTCAGGCAACTCCACTAAGCCTGAACGCCTCCGCCTACGATGAAGCTGAGCCTTGCAGCCACACGTAAGCCGGGCTACCATCGAGATGGCCCGCAAGCTAACGGCAAGGGGATCCCATGGACAATGACGCCAGGCGGCTCCCTTGGGTCCCCGAGACTAGCCATGACGGTCTAGTCTGGGTTCTCGCCGATCCATCACAAGCGCCGCCGCTACTTGATTCCAAGTTGCGCACTCCGCGGCTGAGACCGAACAGTCTGGCTCGCCCGCGACTCTTCGATCGCCTTGATGCCGGCACGCAGCGTCCAGTGACTTCGGTCTCGGCACCTGCTGGTTACGGCAAGACGACATTACTCTCGGAGTGGGCGGCGCGGAGCGAGCGTCTCGTATCATGGCTTGCTCTTGACCATGAGGACAACCATCCCACGCGGTTCTGGGCGTATTTCACCGCGGCCGTGCGTCGCGCCCACAGTGGTGAAATCGGCACGGGCGCCTGGGCGCACTCTCGCGCCGGTTCGAGCACGTTCGACCGAGACTGCCTGATGGCGTTTCTCAATGAAGTCGAATCACTCGGCGAAGACCTTGTGCTCATCCTTGACGATTACCACCTCATCACTGCAACTGAGATTCAGGACGCTCTCTCCTTCGTGGTTGAGCACCTGCCTCGCGGATTGCACTTGGTCCTGGCAAGCCGGACGATGCCTTCTCTGCCTCTCGCCCGCCTGAGGGCGCGTGGCTGGCTCTGTGAATTGGGCGCCGCAGACCTCGCCTTCACCCCGAAGGAGACGAGCGACTTCTTCGATGGACGTGGCTTACCGGAACTTGAATCCGATGGGCTTGCGCTCTTGCACAGGCGCACGGAGGGGTGGGCTGCAGGCCTGGAGTTGGCCGCATTGACACTGGAGGCTAACGGCGATGCTGCGGCAATTGACTCGCTCCTGCAGAAGTCAAGCCACATGATCGCAGAGTACCTGACGGAAGAAGTCCTCCGCAGTCAGCCTGCGGAAATCCGGGAGTTCCTGCTGAGGACATCTGTTCTTCAGCGGTTCACCGCTCCGCTTTGCGATGTGGTGCTTCACAAACAGCCTGGAAGCTCCGCTATCGTGCTCGAAGCCCTGGAGCGTCGCAACCTCTTCCTTGTCCCTCTCGACGATGCACGAGAGTGGTTCCGTTATCACCCCATCTTCGCGGAGCTGCTCAGGGCTCAGCTAGAGCGCTCAGAGCCCGCCGCGATTCCAACGATTCTGTCTCGAGCGTCTCAGTGGTACGAAGCGCGCGGCTACTATCTAGATGCCATCAACTGCGCCAGGCTTGCGACCGATGTGTCACGCATGGTTGATCTGGTGGCATCCTCACGTCACCTCTTCATCGAAAACGGCCAGTTTGGCATTCTCCTCGAGCTCCTGGAACAACTGCCGGAACACCTGGTCGAGTCACGCCCAGAGCTCATGATAGCTATGGCATGGGCGCTCACTCCGCGAGGACGCTTTAGCGAAGCCTGCGAAGCCCTTCAGATCGCTGCCGCTCTCATCGATGGGCCTGCGGAGAGCGCACCTGGCACGCCGACGAATGCCCGTGATGCCTTGACGGGTGAAGTGTTCGCAGCGCGAGCGATGATGGATGCATTCACCAATGACCGTGCAGGCGTTCGTCGCCACAGCGAACTGGCTCTGAAATGGCTCCCCGTCGAGCGACGGTATCTTCGCGCCCTCATGCAGATTTGCCGGGGGTGGGCGCTCAAGATTGAGGCGTGCACAGAAGAGGCACGCCTAGCCCTCAATAAGGCACTGATCATCGGTGGTAGCTCGAACAATTCGCTTCCGTCCGCGCTGGCCAAATACTACCTGGCATGCGTGGCCAGCCGTGAAGGAAAGCTGCACGAGGCAGCCGCAACCTTGCGTGACGTCTTGACGCTGACACGCGGTGAATCGGGTGAGGAGCTGCCTCTCAGAGGTCCCGTTCATGTGTCACTGGGCGTCATACTTTATGAGTGGAACGAGCTTGACGAAGCGGAGCGACATCTTCGCTTGGGCCTTGAGCTCAGTCAGCGCTGGCACAGCCATGACGCATTACTGGAGGGCCATTTCGGGTTAGGCTGGCTATTGTTTGCCACAGGACGGGAGGACGAGGCCATACGCGTCATGGATGAAGTCCTGGGCCTACAGGAGGACATCGCGTCAGGACGACCTGACGATCAACCCTTCATCTCGGTCTCGCCGTTCATTACGCACTTGCCCGTCTCCTATGCGCGCGCTTGGTATGCGAAGAGCGCCAAGAACGTGCGTGCGCGCGGTTACGACTGGGCCAACGAAGTCCTGCGTGAAGCTGGCGTAGGCGCTCCTTCAGGTGGCCTCGCGCTCAGTCTGCAGCACGTGGCCAGCATTCTCGTCATCCAAGGCCGCATCTCCGAGGCGCAGAAAGTGATCAAGCGATTGCTGCCCGAACTCGAGCTCCATCGATTGAACCGCCAGGTGGTCGAGGTGCTCGTCGTAAGCGCCATGGCGTCGGCGGCCGAGGGCGATTCGAGCGGTGCGCTCGTGTCTCTCAGTCGCGCCCTGGCCTTGGCGGAGCCGGAGGGTTACGCCCGCACCTTCCTTGACGAGGGTTGGCCAATGCGCAGGCTGCTTGAAATCGTGAGCACACGCGGTGTGTCTACGGAGTACGCCGATCGTCTACTTGAGCTGTTCTCTGCTGTCGATACCGTGATGCCCCTGGACACTGCTCATCAAGGGCCCCTGAGCGCTCGCGAACTCCAGGTTCTCCGTCTCGTCGCGGCCGGCCTCACGTCAGCGCAGGCTGCTGACCGCCTGGTGGTCTCGTTGCACACGGTGAAGGCGCACTTGAGGTCTATCCACGAGAAACTCGAGGTCCACACACGCCTCCAGGCCGTGCAAAGGGCCCGGGAGCTGCAGCTCCTCTAAAGCGAAGTCCCTGATCCCAACGACGGCTTGGTGCCGCTGATCCACCACCCCGAGCACGGTGCGCGCCGATCGCCCAGATGCGTGGCCGTCCCGACAGATGGCTAACGCTCGCTTGTAGTACTCCCCCCATCTCAAGCCACCCTTAGTACGCATTCATGATGAGTGTGGAGAGGGGTATGGCGTTCATGAGCAACGCCCCAACGAGGCGCGATGCGAGACCGCAAGGCGCAAAATGGCTGTGGTCCTCGCGATCGTCATGGGCCAGACCTCGGCGGCGGAGGCGGCCCGCAAGCACGGCCTCACGATTGTCAACGCCGGTCTCAAACTGACCCACCTCTGCCGGTCTCGATCTGACCCAGCTTCAGGTCGTCTTGGTCTCGGTCTTAGCGTCTTTGTCTGAGAGCGTGCCGGCCTTGCGTTTGTCGCGCGGCCGAACTCGGCGGCGGCGTCGGAGAGACTGGCGTAGTCGAACTCGGGGTTCCCCGCCTCACGCTCGTGTGCATTGTCACTGACGATGCAATACTGACCCCCTCGTGACGATCGAAAACAGACCCCTCTCTCAGAGCTAGTAGGCTCCTCGCCGACGCTTTCAGGCGGAGCGAGGAGGGTGCCGTTGATCAGCATGGAGGAGTGGGTGGACATCGTCGCTCTGCACCGTCAGGGAGTCTCGATCAAGGCGATCTCGCGCGGGCTCGGGGTCGGCTGTAACACCGTCCGCCGGGCGCTGCGCCGCGATGGACCGCCGGCCTACCGGCGCCCCGCCGCACCGGGCAAGCTCGATCCCTTCAAGGACTACCTCGTGGCCCGCCTCACCGAGTTCCCCGAGCTGTCCGCCGCCGCGCTCCTCGAGGAGATCCGCGCCCAGGGCTACGTCGGTGGGATCAGCATCCTCAAGGACTTCACGCGCCCCTACCGCCGGCGGCGGCGGGAGCCGGTGGTGCGCTTCGAGACGCCGCCCGGCCTGCAGGCCCAGGTCGACTGGGCCGAGCTCGGTCGCCACGAGCTGGACGGCCGAGCGGCCGCCCTGCACCTGTTCGTCATGGTGCTTGGCTTCAGCCGCGCCCTCTACGCCGAGGCGGTGACCGCCGAGGACCTGCCCACCTTCCTCAGCTGCCATGCCCGCGCCTTCGCTTTCTTCGGCGGCATGCCCACCGAGATCCTCTTGCGACAACGCCAAGGTGGTGGTCCTGGAGCGCACCGCAAACGGCCCGCGCTACAACCCCGGATTGCTCGACTTCGCCGGCAGGTACGGCTTCGTGCCGCGCCTCTGCCGCCCCTACCGGGCGCGCACCAAGGGCAAGGTCGAACGCTCGATCGGCTACCTGCGCGACCGCTTCTTCTGCGGACGCACCATCACCAGCCTCGAGGACCTGAACACGCAGCTGCTCGCCTGGCTCGATGCGGTCGCCAACCGCCGGGAGCACGCGACCACCGGCGAGCGGCCACTCGACCGCCTCGCGCGTGAGGGCCTCACGCCCTTCGCCCTGGCGCCGCCTGGGGTCGGCAAGAGCCACCTTGCCGTGGCTCTCGGGCTCGAGGCCTGCCGGAGCCGGCACCGCGTGCGCTTCACGACCGCGGCGCGCCTCGTGGCGGCGCTCGCCGAGGCGCGTGAGCAGGCGACCTACAGCCGCCGCCTGCTCACCTACACACGGCCCAGCCTGCTGATCGTCGACGAGGTCGGCTTCCTGCCCCTGGACACCTCCCAGGCGGCGCTCCTCTTCGAGGTCGTCAGCCGCCGCTACGAGCAGGGTTCGATCGTGCTCACCGACAACAAGAGCTTCGGCGAATGGGCGAAGGTCTTCTCCGGCGACAGCGTGATCGCCACGGCGATCCTCGACCGCCTGCTGCACCACAGCCACGTGATCAACATCCGCGGCGAGAGCTACCGACTCAAGGACAAGCGTAAGGCCGGCGTCGTCAAGACGAAGGGAGGCTGATGCTACGAACCCGATGAGGGGGTCCGTTTTGGACCGTCACAAAGGGGTTCACTTTGGACCGTCATTGACAGCTGTCACATCGTGGACCCAGACGTGGGCTTTGCGCTTCCGATGACGCGAAGCGTGTAAGACAGAGACCAGCGATACGACCGCGAGCACCAGGTTGTTCTGCCTACTAGCCTGTCCTATCCCCGAGTAGTACCGACACTCGGGGGTCTCTTGTCTCACTGAGGTGGGGCGACGCATCCTTCTCTGCAAGGACTGTCCAGGTTCTCGCAGAAGGAGCGCCGCCCCATGACCAATGATGATGTGCTTTACGCCTACCGTCTACGTGTGCTCGCCAGCGCGCGGGAGCTCGGCAGCGTTGCCGCGGCCTGCCGCCTGCACGGCATCCACCGCTCGACCTTCTACCGCTGGAAGGCGCAGGTCGACCGCTTCGGCCTCGAGATCCTGCGGCCCAGGGAGCGCCGCCGCCCGCCGATGCCGAACGCGATCCCGGTGCTCGTCGAGCAGCGCATCATCGCCTTCGCCCTGGGCGCTCCCGGCTCCGGTCCGGCGCGCATCGCCGCCGAGCTCGCGAGGGAGAAGCACGGCGGCCTCAGGGTCTCGGCGAACGGCGTCTGGCGCGTGCTGCGCCGCCACGGCATCCACACCAGGGCGCTGCGCAACGGGCTGCTCGCCGGCTACGCATCGCCGCCCGAGCCGGCGCGCGAACTCGAGCCCGAGCGCCACATCGCCGTCGATCACCCCGGCGAGCTTCTGCAGATGGACTGCTTCTGCATCGGACGCCTGGCCGGCACCAAGGGCGTCGTCTGGCAGTACACGGCGATCGACGCGGTCTCAAGCTTCTGCTGGGCCGAGCTGCACGTGACGCCGCGCAACCCCGACGTGCGCTTCGCCAGCCGGCTCGCTCACCGGGTCGCCGGCGACCTGCGCGAGGCGGGCTGGGAGCTCGAGCGCGTCTCGACCGACAACGGTTCGGAGTTCCGCAACCACGTCTTCGACGAGAGCCTCGCGAGGCTCGGCGCCAGGCACACCCCGATCAGCCCCGGCCGGCCACAGTCGAACGGCTTCGCCTGAGCGCGTGCAGCGCACCATCTTAGAGGAGTGCTGGAAGCCCTCCTTCGCCCGCTACCTGGTACCCAAATACATGGGCCTGCGGCGGGAGCTGGTGCGCTACCTCGAGCTCGACAACCACGACCGGGCGCACAACGGGCGCCTGACCCGTGGTCGGACGCCCGCCGAGGTGCTCGGTGCCGCTAAGATGTTCCGCTAGCAGAGCGGATGTGTCGCTACATCTTGGGGTCGGTACATACTAGGCCCTCTCTAACTACCCCATGGCACAGAACAAGTTGTGCAAGCTCAACTCAAGATCTAATGAGACTTGAAGACAGGCTTAGGGGGTCTGAGCGTAAAGATGTAAACGCCAATGTAACAGTCTTTCACCTTACTTCTGTGAGTCTGCTCGAAAACGTTGTTAGACAACCGCGCTCATGCAATCCTAGATCGAAACCAGATTAACGATCGAGTGGTTCGCCATATACGGCTTGGCAAGGTACGGGTGCACGAAGCCCTCCTGATGAAGAAACCAGATTCTCCAAAGTCCAGTTTGTCGCCCGTCTTCATCAACATCTAGATCGCCGTAGCCAGTTACAACACAATCAGCCTGAACAAGCTCTTGCATGCATCTCGCTCTTTCTTGATCATCATTTCGTACGCGAACGAAGAATTTAAAGCTATTCCTCGGATCCATTCCCATGTTCTTCCAGATTTCTCTTTTGCTAACTCGTAAAGACCGCTCAGAAATCTCAAACGTACCGACTATTTTCCAAGGATCATATGGATTATTTGTGCTCGTCTTTTGCGGTGAGAATACCTGGTAGCCGTATGATATTTCACTAGAAATATTGATTGGTTTGAAGTCAAAGTCATGTGCATCAACTACGAGCTGGCCTGCCTTTAAACCGTTACAAAGAGCCATTGATACATTGAATGAACTAGGATCATATGACGCCATGTGCTGCGTAAAATTACTCAAGAGCTTGTTTTTCAGATCACTTGGTGACTCTATTGGCTTTATCAAATATTTCTTCTTAAGCTTCAATAGAAAAGCCTTGAGCCGACTCAGTTCATCTGGATCATTTGATTTATCATCGGGCGTCTTGCAGTAGTAGACCCAAGTCGGACGTCCCAGCTCAATGTTCCGCTTGATCTCGTGTACACTACCGGATTCAGAGGTCCCGACAGGCGTTCCAAGCCTCTCGTTAAACACGGCAACCATCAAGTCGATGCCGCGCTGCTCGAGCTGGCGGTCGATCGCTGCCTGGACTCCGTCTTCGCTTGTTTCGGGAATCGCTTGGTTCCAGTCAACGGCCTCAAGTCTCACTGGAGCCGCGTAGTTCGCCTCATTCCACTCTCTAACTGCGTCAAACACGACATCAACTAGTCTTTTCGCATCCTTCGGCGACACAACCCACACTGTTTTCAGCAAGGCAAACTTATCCACGTGATCAGCCCTCCCATGGAATCGGCTTAGAGTGATCGAACCAGGTTGCCTCATAGTCGTGTACAACGTAGGTTCTCGAACCCTTCACCTCACGAGGTGTTGCAAGAAGATGGCCAGAGGGAACAATCGCGACTCTCTCTGCGTTTCGTGGATGTCGCAGGAACTCTGAGAGATGCCAAGTGGAGAATGAATCGAGCACGGGCCGGTCGCCAATCAAGAAGCAGGCGTCGAGAAAGTCCAGCCAGAAAGCTTGGGCGGGCTCACTGATGAGCACCGCGTTGCCAACTACCACATCCAAGCCACGCTCAAGCCGGATTCGACGCCCCAACTCACCCTTCCATGCGAGCGGATCTTGGCTCTCTTCGGAAAGGATGACGCCTCGAGGCGAAATGGCGAGGTCAGTCTCAATATTCTCGAGACTTCGCAAAGGTGTGGTGTCCATGTCTGCGTAGATGCCACCAAACTTGTACAGAATAAGGTATCGAGCCGCATCACACTTTTTGATCAGTCTATCTATTCGCCTCCAAGGCTCCGCGTATTGTGGGAAGCTGGCCTGCAGTAGAAGCGTCAGCGCAGACTCATCCCAGAAACGATACTCAAAAGACGGATGCAGCCTCTTCCAGCTCTCGATGTTCTTGGCATACCGCTCAGGGACTGCGGAAGCACCTTGATACCACATCTGGTGAATCACCTTCCGCACGCAGCGCACCTCCCCTCCGTGCGCCCAGCAGGTGCGTGCTCCCTGAGGGCGCTCGTCCACCGGTTCGTCAAACACTCAGCCCATAACCTACCATTGAGGCTCCAGTCTACTACTCGCCTCGGGTGCATCGGAGGGAGTTGGAGTTGCCAGTGAAGATGTCCCTGGCATCGCTTCTCCGCGAAGATGGTGCTGAGCTCCGTCGACCGGTCTCACCCAGGAGTTGCCTGACCTCGTGTCATCAGCGGGATCTGTCGACCCGTCGGCGGGGCTCTGTCCATCGTGCACGCGACCGGAACGGGCGGCGTGACCTCATAGGAGCCTGCGCTCACAGGCGCCCGTCACTGGCCTGTCCGCCCGCCCGGCCGGTGCGTGCCTTCACGGGAAGGCGGGTCCAGCATGGCACAGAGCACAGCGTTCGTCATCGGCGGCGTCGACACTCAGGGCCGCAGTCACCATGCGGCGGTGATCGACGAGGCCGGCAGGATCCTCGGCTCCGCCGAGTTCGTCGTCAGCACGGCCGGGTACCGCAGGCTCCTGCACTGGATGCGGGGCCACGGGGCGCCCTCGAAGGTCGGCGTCGAAGGCACGGGCACCTACGGCGCCGGTCTGTGCCGCTTTCCTGCAGGCCGCGGGTGTGCGCGTGGTGGAGGTCGATCGCCCCGACCGGCGCCTGCGGCGCCAGCACGGCAAGACCGACGCCCTCGACGCCGAAGCGGCTGCGCGCTCGGTGCTCGCCGGGACCGCGACGGCGTCGTCGAGTCGATCCGTGCCCTGCGCACGGCGCGCTCGGGAGCGGTGAAGGCGCGTAGCGCCGCCCTCAACGCCCTGCACGGCATGGTCGTCACGGCGCCCGCCGAACTGCGCAGCGCGATCGTGATGGCCGAGGGCGAGGTGAAGGAGCTTGACGCGGCGCTCTCGCAGCTCGTCCGTCGGGCGGCGCCGCGCACGATCGCCCTGCGCGCCATCGGCGTCGATCACGCCGGCCAGTTCCTGATCACGGCCGGTGAGCGGCCGGAGCGCCTGCGCTCAGAAGCCGCCTTCGCCCACCTCTGCGGTGCGGCGCCGATCCCCGCCTCGAGCGGACGCACGAGGCGCCATCGTCTTCACCGCAGCGGCGACCGCGCCGCCAACCGTGCCCTGCATCTGGCCGTCGTCGTGCGGCTACGCTGCTGCCCGCGCGCTCGTCGCTACGTGGAACGGCGCACCGCTGAGGGTCTCTCCAAACCCGAGATCAGGCGCTGCCTGAAGCGCTACCTGGTGCGCGAGGTCTTCCAGACGCTGACGGCCGATCTCCGAGAGCTCCACGGGCTTGACGGGATATAGGAGCATCTCGCTTCCGTTGCCACCTACGGACTGACCGGTGCAAGAGCGTGTCGGTTCTCGGCGAGCATCTTCTCGTACTCGGCCGGGGAGCGGTAGCCCAGAGCCGAGTGCCGGCGGTGCGGGTTGTAGAAGCCCTCGATGTAGCCGAACACGGCCAGACGTGCGTCGTCCCGCCGCTTGAAGCGTTCACGCTGCACGAGCTCGGTCTTGAAGGAGGCCATGAAGCTCTCGGCGGCAGCGCCCTCGTAGGCATCACCTGGTGAGCCCATGGAGGCGAGGATCCCCGACTCGCGGAGCGTGCGGCCGAAGGCCAGCGAGCGGTACTGCCCGCTGCGGACGCTCTCATGTATGTCAAGTGCCCGACAGAAGAACGTGGTAGACCCCTCTGGCCACGTAGCGTTTCAGGCAGCGCATGATCTCGCGCTTGCCGAGTCCCTCGGCCAGACGTCGCTCGACGTACGCCTTTGTGCGCGCATCGCTGCGCATGCGGAAGAGGATGATCATGTGCAGGGCCGAGTTGGTTTGGCGGTCGCCGCCGCGGTTCAAGCGGTGGCGCACCGTCTTACCGGAGGAGGCCGGGATCGGGCAGGCGCCGCAGAGCATGGCGAAGCCCGCCTCGGAGCGCAGGCGCTCGGGGTTCTGGCCAGCGGTGACCAAGAGCTTGCCGGCGTTCTGTACGCCCACGCCCGGCAAGGCGAGCAGGCCGGGCGCGAGCTCGGCGACCAGCGGTGCGATCAGGCGGTCGAGGTCGGCGATCTCGTCTGAGAGTTCGAGGATGCGCCGCGCCAGGCTGCGCAGGGCGATCCTCGTCGCCACCACCTCGTCGCGGTAGGCGACCGTATCGGGGCGCCAGGAGGCGCAGGTGCGCAGGCGGCGCATGCTCGTCAGATGGCGCAGCTGGTCGCGCACCTCGTCGGGGGCAGCGACGATGGTGTTATGCAGTTGCTGGAGGGTAGCCCGCCGACAGCACACAGCCGTCTTGTGCGTCGTGCGCAGCACGCGCAGCGCCTCCACGGCGCCGCTGCGTTCCTTGGCGACCTGCACGCGCTGTCCGGTGAGCGCCGCACGAGCGGCGGCGATGGCATCAAGGACGTCGTCCTTGCCCGCTCCACGGCGCTGCGATCTGTCGGGCCCGGTGACCTCGAGGACCGGCACCCCCGCGCATGCGAGGTGACGGGCGATGCCGGCGCCGTAGGTGCCGGTCGCCTCGATGCCGACGCGCTTGAGGCTGCCGAATGCGGTGAACTACGCCAACATCTTGCGGTAGCCCTGGCGAGTGGTCGCAAACGCCTGCGCACCCAGGACCTCGCCGCCCGCGTCGACCGCCGCCGCGGCGTGCAGGTCCTGGTGGGTATCGATGCCACCGATGACATCGCGGCCGGTCGGTGAGATACTGGACACGTCGGCTCCTTTCGCTTGCGCTGATCGGGGTTGGCACCAGCCTTGCCCGACGCCGGACACGACAGTGAAGGGACACTCTGGTCAGGCTCTCATCAGGTCACGCGCATCGGTCGAGGCCGGAACCTCGACCGGCTGCCCCCGAGTGGCGACACGTCCGGGGAATGACACGCAAGGGTCGATCAGAGTGCGGGTCAGGCCACCGGAGGCAGACGGTTCCGCACATCCTCTCGCATCGATCGCTGTGCGGGTCAGACCACGCGAGGAAGCCGGTATGCACATACTCACTATCTGAGTGATGGATCAGCCCGGGCGCCGGACGGCGCATCGTCGTGGCCATCTCCAGGGCATCGATCACGATGTCGGTCTTCAGGTCGCCGCGCATCGACCAGCCGCAGCAGAAGCGCGAGTGGACGTCGATGATCGCGGCGAGGAAGAGCGGAGCCCTCCCAGGTCGGGATGTAGGTGACGTCGGCGACGTGAGAGCTCATCCGGCCTGCCGGCGGTGAACCTGCGGCGTACGAGGTCGGGCGCGGCCGGGGTCTCTGCCGCAGAGCCACGTACGTGGCGCCTGCCGCGCCTCGAGACGCCCTTGGGGTTCCAACTCGCGCAGCAAGCGCGTGACACGTTTACGGGAGACGGAAAGGCCGTCCAGGGCGTGCAGTTCGGCGTGCACGCGGGGCGCCCCGTAGATGCCGTGCGAGGCCTTGTGGATCTCGGTGATGCGCGCCTTGAGGCGTTCGTCCTGCTGCGCCCTCGCCGAGGGCGGCCGCCGCTTCCAGGCGTGGTAGCCCGCGCGCGTCACGCCGAGGGCGCGGGCCAGGCGGGAGACGGAGTGGCATGACTTCGCTTCATCGATCAGACGGAACTTCATTTGCGCCGATCGGTCTCCCGAGCGAAGAAAAGCGCCGCCTTGCGAGAGGATCTCCTTCTCCTCCCCAGGGGATGCGCACCTCGCGGCGCAGGCGTAGGAGCTCGGCCCGCTCCTCGCTCGTGAGGCCCTCGCGCAGACCCTCGTCGACCTCGGCCTGGCGGACCCAGGTTCTGAGCGTGCCGGGGGCGATTCCCAGTTGCTTGGCGGTCGGTCTGATGCCCCGCTGACCGACCCGGTAGAGGCGGACGGCCTCACGTCTGAACTCCGGTGTGTGCGCCACGTCGAGACTCCCTTCTGGACGCTGATGGTGTTCACTTTCAGGGTGCCGACGAGAAGGGGTCAACTCCATCAGAGGCCTAACAAGGGCATCCAACAGACAAGCCGCCCTTTACGGTATGCTCGGGCTGAAGCCATTCGCGGCGGCTTGCAGCTGATGCCCAACAACGTTAGCCGATACAAGGAGGCATCCAAATGCCCACGATTGGAAGAGTTTATGTGTGCCACGCAAGCTTGGATAAACCCTTCGTTGATCGTTTAGTGACTGATCTGGCTGCGAGATCGATACCAGTTTGGTACGACAAACTTGATTTGAGAATTGGCGAAAGCGTGCCAGGCGCAATTAATGCTGGCTTGAGTGACGCCAAATACTTTGCCATCGTACTGAGCAAGGCGTCGGTAGCCTCTGCTTGGGTTCGCGAAGAACTAAATGCCGCGCTGATGACGCAGGTCGCCAGAGGAGGAACCTTCATTCTCCCACTACTTCTCGAAGATTGCTTAATTCCGCCCCTCCTTGCACATCGAAAATACGCGGACTTCCGGGCCGACTACTCAGTAGCCCTCTCTGAACTACTGTCAATTTGGGGTCAGGATTCAGACGCTTGCCTCAAGACAAGCAAAGCGACAGTTCATCCTTGGCCCGACGTAGAGATGTCGGATCAAGAGTTCATCTATCTTCATTCAACTCGCTTTGATAAGTTTTTTCGAATGAGTTGCTCACTCGATTGGACGGCCAACCACACAATTGACTACCTAACCGAGACACTTGCTTTGCCCTGGAACGTCGAAGTGAGTTCAGTTGGAATGAAGTGGTGCTTTAGCTATGACCTCAGATTCAATGGGAAGGGAATCCCTTTGAACACCAAACTTCGCGATGCCGGAATTCAAGTTGGTGCGGTAGTACAGATTGGGATTAGTGGAACGTACGAGGACTTGTACGAGAATGAGCTCAAGGAAGCGTTCTCGCCAGACAAGGTTTATCTTATGACCCCGGAGCTAATGCTAAGGGAGCAGTGGTTGCAAGAACAGGTCGCAACTCGAGGGCTGTTGACACAAGCCAAGCTCAAGGAGATTGCCGACTCTTGCTTCTCACACGTGTAGCGGCTAACCAGTCGCTCAACCCGACTGCGGAAGGAGCGTGTTCTTTCTGGTTGAGCGTCGGTGGCCGCAGCGGGTTAGCTTATCGTTAGGCCTACTGGCGGACTTCGACCGGGGGACGATACTCGATGACTGACGACGAATGCCGCGAGCTGCTCGCCTACCTGTTCGAACGCCATGTTCGTCAGCGGCACCCGCGCATTCACAGCCACTGCTGGGATGCCCCCTTCTCTGGTACCAGCAAGAGGGTGAGTGTCTCCGACTGATGGCATCGTAGCGTAGCGGTCAGGCGCTGGCGGCCGGGGCTGCCGCGAACTCTTCCGGCGTCAGATAGCCAAGCGAGCTGTGCAGGTGCTCCGTGTTGTACTCGATGCGGAAGCGTTCGAGCAGGACGCGGGCGTGCTTGAGACTCCAGAACTCGTGTTCGTTCAGGCACTCGTCGCGGAGACGGCTTTGAAGGACTCGCCGAAGCCGTTCTGCTAGGGCTTGCCGGGAGCGATGTGGAAGGTGCCCGTGCCGGTCTCCTGGAGCCAGTCGACGACCTCGCTGGCGACGAACTCGCCTCCGTTGTCCTAGCGCATGACCGCGGGCGCGCCGTGCCGTTCGAAGAGCTCCGCGAGGACCGTCTTGACGGTGCGGGCGGTGATCGAGTGGGCGCCGTGCACGGCGAGTGCCACGTGCGTGTACTCGTCGACCACGGTGAGCACCTTCATCGTCCTGCCCGAGGAGACGGCTATCCTGCTCCCCTGATTCTTGAAGCCACCCTTAGTACGCATTCATGATGAGTGCGAGAAGGAGGTGGCGTTTATGACAGACGTGCCCGACGAGGTGCAGCGCTGGACGGCGAAGCGCAAAGCAGCAGTGGTTCTCAGCATCGTGAAGGGTGAGACCTCGGCTGCCGAGGCAGCCCGCAAGTACGGCCTCACGACCACCGGGATCGAGCGCCGGCAGAAGCAGTTTTTCGCCGCCGGCGAGAGCGCCTGCCACGCCCCTCGATCGAGCGCTTCTTTCGCAACTCAGACGATTACTATGCGACTATGACTCGACTAAAGAATTACGTTCTTTGCGATTCTGTCGAGAGGAATTTCGCGAATAGAATAAGCCTCAGTGGATTTACCAATACCAGCAGCACCGCAGAGAATGAAACCTTCAGGAAGATTCAATTCTGCTACTAGTTCTGGATCCATAGAAAGAGCTGATGTAGCACCCCAGATATAGCAAGCGCCAAGCCCGAGCTCCGTCGCTGCTAGAACCATACTATGAACAACAATAGCAGCATTGGAATAAGCTAGATTCTCCGTAATCTTCTTAGTAGGATAAGGTGCTTTGCTTGATACAAGAATGAGCGTTGGAACTTGGTAAAGCGGGTGCGAATCTGGTTTATTGAACATAGCAGCACCGGCAGCATCAATCTTGCCTAGCAATTCAGGATTCTGAATGACAGTGAGATGCACGTCTTCATACTTGCCCATACCGACCGGTGCCGCACAAGCCGATTTCAGGATGACTTCCAGCTCCTCGGCTGTGATTTGCTCACCAGTGTAGGATCTTATGGATTTACGGCTATAAAGGGTATCTAGTGTGTTCACGAGAACACCTCCGGACTCACATTACGTAGACGGCCTCATATTCATTGTACTGTGCTCAGAAAACTTCGTCGCCTGTGCAAATCAGGGCGCGACCACGGCGCTCCCCCGCGTTCGAACCTGCTCGCGAGCCGCGCGGTACTCGGCCGGCCCGCAACCCGAGGTGCGCTCGTCGGCACCGACCCCCGTCATTGGCCCGTCCCGAGCTCTTGCGGCTCCAGCAATTCCCTACTTCAGCCACCAGCGAGCGGCCTCGGTTCAATGGAGCGAATAAGGAGGCCGACCGAAGACACTTGTCGGCCGGTGCTGCGCCGGCTGAACGCGCACAGCGCCTTGAGAGCGCATCGACCGCATTCGGGCCGCTGGGGCCGGCATGCTGTGCGCCCCAGGCGAAAGAGAGCGGCGTCGAGCAGCCACGGCGGACCATCCACCAGCGTGGCCGCAACACGTCCGGCCGAATCCGCATCGAGATCGGATACGCCGCTGGCCAGGCGGCCGAGCACACGACGTGTGTGAACATCTGCTTTCACTGAGCCTGCTCCGCTCAGCACTCCGACATCGAACAACGCTCCGACTATCATGCGGCTGATCTGTTCGCCGGCGCCAAGACGAAGCAGATTGGACAGCGCTACGTCCGGTGCGTCGGCGTCGCTCTACAGTCGACGAGCATCGTCGTCCCACTCGACCATCCGCAACGCAGTCCGATGAACGCGCATCCGCGCCTGTGGGTAGCGATGCAGCTTCGCGAAATCAGGGTCCAACTCCCAGTCCTGGAGACTCCTGATCACAGCCCAGACATCGTCAGGGCCTCCCTTGGCCTCAAGGAAGCGGGCGACATTCTCCCAGGCGAGATCCGCCTTCGTCCGCGTCTGCAGGATCGATCCGAGCAGAAACGCATTCGCCCGCGCTTGTGTGATCTCCGCCGGAGCCAGTCCGCCGATCCAGGGCCAGTAGGCCCCGGAGACGTGGCCGCGAAGCTCGATCAGCGCCGATCCGATCGGAGTCAGCCCACGATACTGCACGCCTTCACCTGTCCCTCCGCAACTGTAACCGGCCGCCAGTTGATCTTATGCCGCCCTCGCGATCACGCCGCCCACCTCGGCTGCGCGATGCATCCAGCGCGAACAGAGCTGCGAGCGCGCCGGCCGCTCATGAGGCCGCCGGCGCTCCTGCACGTCGGCTTGATCCGCCTGCTACGTGCCATCCGGTTCCGACGGCTCATCCGGAATCTGGGCATCATGCCACACGCCAACCACCCAGATGACATCTCCCGCCGGCTTGTAGAAGAAACGGTACGATCCAACTAGAACCTCGCGGAACCCGAGACGCGGGAACTCCGGAATCACGCGACCAGACTCCGGAAAGTCAAGCAGGCCAGAGAGCGCTCTAGCGGAGCGATCGCGAAACGCCTGTGCCGCGGACGGCCTGTCGGCCTTGATGTAGTCGAGCGCAGAGAGAAACTGGGATTGAGCAGGCGGAGTGAACGCAATCCTCCGCATCACGGCTGATCCAGCAAGCGATCGGCCGCCGCCATAACCTCTTCGAAGCTCAGGCCGTTGCCGGCTGCGATGTCGGCCTCGCCCTGAGCGAGAATCCGTAACATCTCTAGCTCACGCTGCGTCCGCTCGTAGGCGCCCGCGCTGACCAGTACGGCCGACGCCCGACCGTGCTGCGTGATGAATACGGGCTCCCCGGAGGATGAGGCCCGCTTGATGATGGCCGAGGCGTCCTGACGCAGTTCGCTGACGGGGACGATGGTAGGCATGACGCTCATGGGTACCTCCTCTGGTACCATCGATGATACCGCAAACGCTACCCTTTACGCACCTAACACACCGTGCGACTGCTACACACGGTACGGCCTCGCGTAGTGAGCATCTGCGGAAAGCCCTTGCTGAGCATGCCACGACTAAACGGATTCGAGCCCAGGATGCCGTCGATCACGCCGACAGGTAGACCCACCGTGGAGCTCGCTCAGCGGAGCGAGCACGCGAAGGGCCGCCCGGGCTTCGAAAAAGCGCCCGGGCGGTCGCGCCCGCCGGCGGCCGGCAGAGCCGCCGGCGGGCCTCGGGATCACATGTACCTCAAAGCCGTCTGGGCTTTCAGGATCGCCTGATCCTCACGGTCACCCAGGCCTCAGGGTCGCCCGCAGGCGAGGAAAGGGCGCTACCCCCTCCCCCGCCGCATCGCGATCGTCCCTGTGCGCACCACCTGGACGACCCCGAGGGGCTTGAGCAGCGCCAGCAGCGCCTCGATCTTGTTGAAGGAGCCCACCACGCGGAGCGTCACGAAGCGGCGATCCACGTCGATGATCTTCGCCTTGAAGATCTCGGCGATCTGCAGCACCTCGGTCTGCTTCTCGCCCTCGGAGCTCACCTTCACCAGCAGCAGCTCCGCCGAGACCGACGAAGCCGGGTCGAGGTCGCGAACCTTCACGACGTTGACCAGCTTGTTGAGCTGCTTGGTGACCTGGTCCACAGGCTGCTCGTCGCCGTCGATCACGATCGTGATGCGCGAGAGCTTGGGGTCCTCGCTCGGGCCCACGGCGAGACTCTCGATGTTGAAGCCGCGCCGTGCGAACAGGCCGGCGACGCGGGTGAGCACGCCGGGCTTGTTCTCGACGAGTGTGGAGAGCACGTGCTTCATCGTGACCCCCTCCGCGCACGCCGTGGGTGGCCGCCGATCATCTCGGTGATCTCCCTGCCGGCCGGGACCATCGGGTAGACGTTCTGCTCGGACGAGGTCCTGAAGTCGATCACCGCGGGGCGCCCGCAGGCGATGGCCTCGCGCAGGGCGGGCTCCACCTCGTCCTTCTCGGTGACACGCATGCCCACGGCGCCGAACGCCTCCGCGAGCATCTTGAAATCGGGCTGCGCCTGCCGCCCGCGACGCAGGCAGCTCGGCGCCTTGGGGCACTCCTCGCAGTCCCTCGCGTCGATGCAGGTGAACGAGTAGCGCTTGTCCCAGAAGAGATCCTGCCACTGCCGGACCATGCCGAGGTAGCCGTTGTTGAGGATACACACCACGACCGGCACGTTGTAGCTCACGGCCACGGCCAGCTCCTGCATCGTCATCTGGAAGCCGCCGTCACCGCAGATGTCGATGACCGTCTTGTCGGGGCAGCCGAGCTTGGCGCCGATGGCGGCCGGCAGGCCAAAGCCCATGGTGCCGAGCCCGCCGGAGCTGATGAACTGCCGGGGGAACGTGTAGGTGTACTGCTGCGTCGCCCACATCTGGTGCTGGCCGACGTCGGTGCACACCACGGCGTCGTGCCCGGTGATGCGATCGATCTCCTCGATCACGAACTGCGGCGCCAGGCTGCCGTCGGCGGGATCCTCGTAGTACGGCGGGAAATCGGCTTTGCGCTCGGCGATGCGTGCCCGCCACGGGTCGCTGCGCTCGGGCGACCACTCGAGATCCTCGAGCTCCTTGCAGAGCGCCCCCGCCACGTACTTGGCGTCGCCGACGATCGGCACGAGCGTCGCCACGTTCTTGCCGATCTCGGCGGGGTCGACATCGGCGTGGATGATCCTGGCGTGCGGCGCGAAGGCCGCCAGCTTGCCGGTGACGCGGTCGTCGAAGCGCGCGCCGATGGCGATGAGCAGGTCGCACTCGTGGACGGCGTAGTTGGCCGTGACGGTGCCGTGCATGCCGAGCATACCCATCGAGAGCTCGTGCGACTCGGGGAAGGCGCCGATGCCCATGAGGGTCGTCGTCACCGGGATGCGGCGCATCTCGGCGAAGCGCAGGATCTCGGCGCTGGCGTCGGCGCTGATGACGCCGCCGCCGAGGTAGAGGACCGGGCGCTCGGCATTGTTGATGATCTTCGCAGCCGCGCGGATCTGCTTGAAGTGGCCGCGCGTCGTGGGCTTGTAGCCGGGCAGGTCGATCGTGTCTGACTTCCTGTAGGCGATCTCACCGTGAGCCACGTCGACGGGGATGTCGATGACCACGGGTCCGGGCCGGCCGGTGGAGGCGATGTGGAAGGCCTCATGCACCACTCTGGGCAGATCCTTCGTGTGCTTGAGCAGGTAGGAATGCTTGACGATCGGCAGGGTGATGCCGGTGATGTCGGCCTCCTGGAAGGCGTCTGTGCCCACCAGGTCGCTGCGCACCTGCCAGGTGATCGCCACTATCGGCGTGGAGTCGAGGCTCGCGGTGGCGATGCCGGTGACCAGGTTGGTGGCGCCGGGGCCGCTGGTCGCGGTGCAGACGCCGACCCTGCCCGTGGCGCGCGCGTAGCCGTCGGCGGCGTGCGCGGCGCCCTGCTCGTGCCGCACGAGCACGTGGCGCAGCTTCTCGGCGTCGTAGAGGGCGTCGTAGAACGGGATGGCGGCGCCACCCGGATACCCGAAGACGAGATCGCAGCCCTCGTCCTCGAGGGCGGCCACGAGGGCCTGCGAGCCTTTCAATCGTTTCTCTGTCATTGAAGAACCGCTCCCTTCTCCGCACCGGAGACGAGTCTGACGTAACGGGCGAGGTATCCCGATACGCCCGCGCGCGGCTGTGCGGGCGGCTGTGCCGCCTGGCGCCGCGCGAGCTCCTCCTCTGAGACGTCGAGGGTCAGGCTGCGAGCAGGGATGTCGATGCGAATGATGTCGCCGTCGCGGACGAGGCCGATGGGGCCTCCGGCGGCGGCCTCCGGCGCCACGTGGCCGATCGCGGCCCCGCGCGTGGCGCCGCTGAAGCGGCCGTCGGTGATGAGCGCCACGTCTTTGTCGCGACCCTGGCCGGCGAGCATGGACGTGGGGCTGAGCATCTCGGGCATGCCGGGCGCGCCCTTGGGGCCCTCGCCGCGGATAACGACCACGGAGCCCGAGGCGATGCGGCCTGCGCCGATCGCCTCCACGGCGTCCTTCTCGCTCTCGAAGACCTGGGCGGGGCCGCTGTGGCAGAGCATCTCGTCGGCCACGGCGCCCTCCTTGACCACGGCGCCGCTGGGCGCGAGGTTGCCGAAGAGCACGGCGAGGCCGCCGGTGGCGTGATACGGGCGATCGAGCGGCCGGATCACGTCGTCGTCGACAACGCGGGCGCCGGCCACCGCCTCGGCGATCGTGCCGCCGGCCACCGAGAGGGCGGAGCCGTCGAAGAGGCCGGCGTCGATGAGACGCTTGAGGACGGCCTGGATGCCGCCGGCGCGGTACAGGTCTTCCACGTGGTGCGCGCCGGCCGGAGCCAGCTTGCAGATGTGCGGCACCACGGCGGCGACGTCGTTGATGCGCTGCAGGTCGAACGCGTGGCCGGCCTCGGTGGCGATCGCCGCGAGGTGCAGCACGGTGTTGGTACTGCAGCCCAGGCTGGCGTCGGCGGCGAGAGCGTTGCCCACGGCCGCGTCGGTGAAGATGTCGCGCGGCTTGAGATCGGCGGCGAGCACGTCCATGACCTTGGCTCCGCTGTCCTTGGCGAAGCGCAAGCGCTCGCTGTAGACGGCCGGGATGGTGCCGTTGCCGGGCAGCGCCATGCCGATGACCTCGGCGAGGCAGTTCATGGAATTGGCCGTGAACATGCCCGAGCAGGAGCCACAGGTGGGGCAGGCGCCGCACTCCACCGCTTTAAGGCCGGCGTCGTCGAGGGCGCCCGTCTGGTGCTGGCCCACGGCCTCGAAGACGCTGTTGAGGTCGAGCGTACGTCCTTCGAGGCTGCCGGCCAGCATGGGGCCGCCGCCCACCATCACCGTAGGGATGTTGAGGCGCATCGCCGCCATCAGCATGCCGGGCACGATCTTGTCGCAGCACGGGACGAGCACGAGAGCGTCGAAGGCGTGCGCCAGGGTCATCGACTCGACGGTGTCGGCGATGAGCTCGCGGCTGGGCAGCGAGTAGTGCATGCCCTGGTGGTTCATGGCGATGCCGTCGCAGATGCCCATGACGCCGTACTCGAAGGGCGTGCCCCCGGCGCTGCGCACGCCCGCCTTGACGGCGTCGACGACGCTCCGCAGGTGCACGTGACCGGGCACCACCTCGTTGAAGGAGTTGGCGATGCCGATGAACGGCCGGTCCATCTCGGCGTCGCTCACGCCGAGGGCGCGCAGCAGTGAGCGATGTGGCGCCCGCGCCACGCCGCGCTTGATCTCGTCGCTTCTCAAGGTCACGCTCACGCACCCTCCTCGCGCCTCACCGCCGCCGGCGCCGCAGGCGCCGGCGGTGAGGCGGTTATCGTCGACCGTGGATAAAAACATCTTACTCGAAGCTGAAGCCCTGCGCCCGTGCGGACGCGCTCGACACTCGAGCCCAGCGGCCGCACCCGAGGCACCCTCGGCCACTGCGCCAGACGCACCCTCGGTTACTGCACCAGACGCACCCTCGGTTACTGCGCCAGACGCACCCTCGGCCGCCGCGCCGCACGAGCCCGCGGATTAGCCTGCGGCCGCCGCGGGCATCCATTCCTCGGGTGGAGAGCGCGGAGGATGGTTACAAGTATACCCCTACGGGTATCCATCAGGCGTGCCGAAGCTCACGCCCATCGCGGAGCAGATACTGGAACGGCTTGCGCAAGAGCGGCTCGCGCGCATACTCGAGAGCGAGCCTCTGAGACACGTCAACACGAACAGCGGCGAGGCCGAGGCCGGCCGCCAAGGAGGAACCCGGTGTCCAACGAAGTGAAGATCCTCACCGACGCGACCTTCGACGCAGAAGCGAGCAAGGATGCCACGCCGATGATCGTCGATTTCTGGGCGCCCTGGTGCGGCCCCTGCCGCATGGTGGGACCCGTGATCGACGAGCTGGCACAGGATCACAGCGACAAGGTTCGCGTGTGCAAGATCAACGTCGACGAGAACCCGAGCGTCGCTTCACGGTTCGGCATCATGAGCATCCCGACAGTCATCCTGTTCAAGGATGGCCAGGTCGCCAAGCAGATCGTCGGCGCACGGTCCAAGGCCGACTTCGAGCGGGAGTTCGAGCTGGCCTGACCTGCCGGCTCACGCCGCGAGCCGGCGCGGGAGCAGGCCGCACCGGCTCGGCAAGACACAGACCAGAGGGGGGAGGGGCGCTCGCGAGCGCCCCTCCCCTCCTCGACGCAGTAGCTCTTGATCGAGCGAATGAGCGCCTCGACGAGGCGCGTCACACGCTCAGACGACCCCTTCGTCGGCGACGCTCAGACGACGCCCTGGTCGAGCATCGCGTCGGCGACCCTGAGGAAGCCCGCGATGTTCGCGCCGGCGACGTAATCCCCGGCCATCCCGAACTCCTCCGCAGCTTCGAGGCACTTCTGGTGGATCTGCTTCATGATCCCGCGCAGCCGGGCGTCGACTTCCTCGCGCGTCCACGAGAGCCGAAGGCTGTTCTGGCTCATCTCGAGCCCCGACGTGGCGACACCGCCGGCGTTCACGGCCTTGCCCGGGGCGAAGACCACGCCCGCCTCCCGGAAGACCTTGGTGGCCTCCGGCGTGCACGGCATGTTGGCGGCCTCGACGACGTACTTGCAGCCGTTGCTCACGAGCTCCTTGGCGCTCTCGCCGTCCAGCTCGTTCTGCGTCGCGGTGGGCACTGCGATATCGCACGTCGCCGCCCACGGCCGCTTGCCCTCGATCCACGTGAGGCCGAACTCGTCGGCGTAGTCCTTGGCCGGGCGGCGCGCCTGCACCCATAGCGGCTTGAGGAACTCCAGCTTCTCGCCGGCGATACCTTCCGGATCGTAGACGTAGCCGAACTCGTCGCCGACGGTGACGACCCGTGCGCCGAATTCGTTGGCCTTCTCAATGAAGTAGCTGCCCACGTTGCCGTACCCCGAGATGGCGATCGTCTTGCCCTCAAGAGTGTCGCCGCGGGCGGCAAGTGCCTCCGCCAGGAAGTAGGCGGTGCCGTAGCCCGTGGCCTCCGGCCTGATGAGCGAGCCGCCCCAGTTGATCTTCTTGCCGGTGAGCACGCCGGTGAAGTGGTTGGCGAGGCGCTTGTACTGACCGAAGAGGAAGCCGACCTCGCGCGCGCCGACGCCGATGTCGCCGGCCGGCACGTCGGTGTCGGGGCCTATGTGCCGCTGCAGCTCGGTCATGAAGCTCTGGCAGTACCGCATGGACTCGTTCTCGCTCTTTCCGCGCGGATCGAAGTCCGAGCCGCCCTTGCCGCCGCCCATGGGCAGCATGGTGAGCGCGTTCTTGAACACCTGCTCGAAGGCGAGGAACTTCATGACGCTCAGGTTGACCGTAGGGCTGAAGCGCAGGCCGCCCTTGTACGGGCCGATCGCGCTATTCATCTGTACGCGGTATCCACGGTTGACCTGGACGACACCGGCGTCGTCGACCCACGGCACGCGAAAGATAATGACGCGCTCCGGCTCCACCATGCGCTCCAGTATGCACGCCTCCTGGTACTCCGGCCGCCGCTTGAACACCGGCGCGAGAGACTCGGCGACCTCGCGGACCGCCTGGTGGAACTCGGCCTCCCCCGGATCCTTTTCCTTGACCGAGCGAATTACAGCTTCAATGTAGTCGTCCACGAGCACACCCTCCATCGGGAATCGATTACCCGGCACCCCGGCCATCCTGCCCTATTCCCCCGGCAGGCACAAGTCTGCGGATAGCACGGCGACGAGGCCGGCGGCCCACCGCGAGCCGCCGCCGGCCAAGTCCGGCTTACGCTGCGGTGCGCCGCCGGCGCACCGCCCAATCTCAGTCATCTACGGCAGTCGCCTCGCGGCTCGCCTGCAGGGTTTACTCCCACTCGATGGTGCTCGGCGGCTTGCTCGAGATGTCGTACACGACGCGGTTGACCTCCGGCACCTCATTGATGATGCGCGATGAGAGCCTCTCGAGGAGATCGTATGGGAGTCGTGCCCAGTCGGCGGTCATGGCGTCGTCGCTCTTGACCGCGCGGATCGCGATCGCGTAGCCATAGGTGCGTTCGTCGCCCTGCACACCGACGCTGCGGATCACGGGCAGGATGGCGAAGCACTGCCAGATCTCGCGGTACATGCCGGCGCGCCGGATCTCCTCCTGCACGATCGCGTCGGCGCGCTGCAGGACGTCGACCCGCTCGCGAGTGATCTCGCCGATGATGCGGATCGCGAGGCCAGGGCCCGGGAACGGCTGGCGCCAGACGATGTGCTCGGGCAGGCCGAGCTCCTCGCCCACGGCGCGGACCTCGTCCTTGAAGAGCCAGCGCAGCGGCTCGACCAGCTCGAGGTCCATCTTCTCGGGGAGGCCGCCGACGTTGTGATGGCTCTTGATCTTGGCGGCCTGGTCCGTGCCGCTCTCGATGACGTCGGAGTAGAGCGTGCCCTGCACGAGGAACCTGGCGTCGGTGAGCTTGCGCGCTTCCTCCTCGAAGCAGCGGATGAACTCCTCGCCGATGATCTTGCGCTTGGACTCCGGGTCGGTGACCCCCTCCAGCTTGCCGAGGAAGCGGTCGCTGGCGTCGACGGCGACGAGGGGGATGCCGAACGTGCCCGAGAAGGTCTCGACGACGCGCTCGGCCTCGCGCATGCGCATCATGCCCTGATCGACGAAGACGCAGGTGAGACGCTTGCCGATCGCCTTGTGCATGAGCAGCGCGGCCACCGATGAGTCGACCCCGCCGGAGAGGCCGAGGATGGCCTTGTTGTCGCCGACCTGCTCGCGGATCTTGCGGATGGACTCCTCGATGATCGAGACCGGCGTGAAGGTCGGCGAGCAATGGCAGGCCTGATAGAGGAAGTTGCGCAGGACCTCGGTGCCCTTGGGAGTGTGCGCCACCTCGGGATGGAACTGCACGGCGTAGATGCCGCGCTCGCGATCCTCCATGGCCGCCACGGGAGCGCTGCCGCTCGCCGCCAGCACCGTAAAGCCGGGCGGCGGCTCGGTGATGCTGTCGCGGTGGCTCATCCAGCACTGCTCTTCGCCACGGAGGCCTTTGAGGAGCAGGCCGGGCTCGAGCACGTTGAGCGTGGTCTTGCCGAACTCGCTGAGGCCGGTGCGCGCCACCGTGCCGCCGAGCTCGAGGGCGATGCTCTGGCAGCCGTAGCAGATGCCGAGGATCGGCACGCCGAGCGTGAAGATATCGGGGTTCACCCGGGGCCCGTCGTCGATGTAGACGCTCATGGGGCCGCCGGAGAGGATGATGCCCCTGGGGTTATAGGCCTTGATCTCCTCGATCGGAGCGTCGAACGGGATGAGCTCCGAGTAAACGCGGCACTCACGCACCCGTCGGGCGATGAGCTGGCCGTACTGTGCCCCGAAGTCGAGCACGAGGACGGTATCGAACCCCTTGACTTCTTGCGCGGCCCGCGGCACTGCGCCTCCCTCGGTCGATGATGTCACGTACGAACAGATCCGGGGTGATGCACGCGGCGCCTCCCCCCAAGCCGACGTGATGACGCCCGCCCTGCAGGCCTCATGTATGTGTCGAGGTCGACCCGCTCCGCGGGTCAGCCCATGCCGACATCCTGCTCCTTCTGGAGCTTCTTGCCCTCGGTCATGAGCGCCGGCGCCACCATGACCTCGGCCTTCTGGAACGTGCTCAGCGACTCGTAGCCGCACGTTGCCATACTGGTGCGCAGGGCGCCGAAGAGATTCAGCGTGCCGTCGTTCTCGCGCGCCGGCCCGAGGAGAATCTCCTGCAGGCTGCCCTTGACCCCGGCCTTGACACGCGTGCCGCGCGGCAGCTGGGGATGGAAGGTCGCCATGCCCCAGTGGTAGCCGCGGCCCGCAGCCTCGGCGGCCGCGGCGAGCGGCGAGCCGATCATGACGGCGTCGGCGCCGAGGGCGATGGCCTTGCTGACGTCGCCGCCGGTGCGCATGCCGCCGTCGGCGATCACGTGGCAGTACTGGCCCGTCTCAAGGAGGTGCTGCACTCGGGCGGCGGCAGCGTCGGCGATGGCCGTGGCCTGCGGGACGCCGATGCCGAGCACGCCGCGCGTGGTGCAGGCGTGGCCGGGGCCGACGCCCACGAGCACGCCGACGGCGCCGGTGCGCATGAGATGCAGCGTAGTGGAGTACGAGGCCACGCCGCCGACGATCACGGGGACGGGGCACTCGCCGATGAACTTCCTGAGGTCGAGCGGCTGCACCCTGCTGCTCAGGTGCTCGGCCGAGACGACGGTGCCCTGGATGACGAGCACGTCGAGGCCGGCCTCGAGGGCGACCTGGTAGAACTCCTCGACGCGCTGCGGCGTGAGCGAGGCGGCCACCAGAACGCCGCCGTCCTTGATCTCCTTGATGCGCTTGGCGATGAGCTCGGCTTTGATGGGCTCCCTGTAGATCTCCTGCATCGTGCGCGTCGCCGACTCCTTAGGCAGAGAGGCGATCTGATCGAGTACCGCGTCGGCGTCGTCGTAACGGGTCTGCACGCCCTCGAGGTTGAGGACGGCGAGGCCGCCGAGCTTGCCCATGGTGACCGCAAAGGCGGGGTCGACCACGCCGTCCATCGCCGAGGCGAGGCAGGGAAGCGGCAGGGTATGCGGGCCGATCTTCCAGGTGATGTCGACGTCTTCGGCGTCGCGCGTACGCCGGCTCGGCACGATGGCTATGTCGTCGAAGCCGTAAGCACGGCGACCCTTCTTGCCGCGGCCGATCTCAACTTCCATGCCGTCCTCCTCACAGGGACCGTGACCGGAACGAACCAGACTGAATCTACCGAAAGACCCGGGTACCAACGCACCCGGGTCTTGAGCTCACTTCACAGTGCAGGTACAAGCTTGCTGACTCTCATGGCAACGTGGCTCGACTGTACCAGCGGCTTCCGGAAAGGGTCAACACAGACCGGAGGCGTCAGTCGGCGGGCACGCCGTCGCCGACCTCGACGGCCTCGGTGGTGGCCACCAGGCGCTCGGCCTCTGCGGCGTCGAGAACCCCGGCGCCGTACTGCTGAGTGTTCGCGGCGGCCGCCGCGAGCCCGAAGCGCAGGCAATCGGAGAGATCGAGCTTGTCGTAGCGGGCACAGGCGAACCCGGCGAGGAAAGCGTCGCCGGAGCCCACCGTGCTCACCACGCTTTTCAGAGGCTCGACCGTTGCCGTGAAGACGTGCTCGCGATGGCCGGCACGGATGCGCGCCACGCAGCCGAACCGCGACTTGATGATCACGTTACGAGCGCCCATCTCGCAGATCATCGCCGAGGCGTCGATCATGTCTTGCTCGTCGTGGAACTCGTGCCCCACGAGATCCTCGGCCTCGCGCGCGTTGGGGCACACCAGATGCGGGCGACCGCGCACGCCCAGACGCAGCGGCTCGCCGGCAGCGTCGAGCACTACGTAGCAGCGGTGCCGGCGCACGCGCTCGGTGACGATAGCGTAGAAATCCTCGCGGACCTTGCGCGGCAACGAACCGGCCAGAACGAGGAAGCGTGCACCTTTGGAGAGGTACTCGATCTTCTCGATGAGCGCTTCGATCTCGGCGACGCTGACCGCCGGGCCGTACTCGATGACCTCAGTGTTGCGCCTCGTCGTGGGGTCGACCACGACGGTCGTGGTCCGCGACTCTCCGGCGATGTGCACGAAGTCGCTGAGGATGTTCTCGCGCTGCAGGCCCTCGATGACCTGCTGGCCCGCGCGCCCGCCCACGAGGCCGGTGGCAATCACCGGCCGACCCAGGGAGCGCAGGGCGCGGGCGACGTTGATGCCCTTGCCGCCAGGCAGCGTGAAGCTCTCGCTGGCGCGGTGACGGTGACCCATCTGGAAGCTGGGGACCGTCAACGTCTTGTCGACGGCCGCATTGGGAGTGACGGTGATGATCACGTGCGGTCCGGCCTCTGATCCTCGTCTGCCCTGGACATACCGGCGCGCGACGTGCGCTGGCTCCGAGCAGGCTCAGTATAGCAGCAGGAACAACTCCCCGCCTTGACACCGCCCATGCCCGGGGATACTTTTCGTGAGCGTCATTCAATTGGCGTTATCCTCGTTAGGTGAGGCTCCGACACACATAGAAGCCGTTGCCCGGAAACGTCCAGAGACGCCAACGGGTAGAACAGGCACTACCGGAGCAAGGTTTTGCCCGAAACGGCTGAGGCCCTGACCTCTACGGTGTGGCGTGCTAAAGCTACGGACGACAGAGGATCGCCCTCCTGCTGCGCGCTTCGAGCCTCCCGCGGGGAGCACCGTTGTCCGACCCGCACAACGCGACAGATGAAGGAGGTGAGGGCGATGTTCTTCCTGAGCAAGCTCCTTGGCAGCCCGGTGCGAGACGCCGAGGACAAGCCGGCCGGCTCCCTGCACGACCTGGTGGTCTCCTGCAGACAGCCCTACCCACGCGTCACCGCCCTCGCCGTACGCCGGCGCGGCCGCACCGTCTACGCCCAGTGGCCGGCCGTGAGCAGCATCGAGGAGTCCGGCACGATCCTCCGCATCCGCGCCTCCGAGCTCATCGGTCGCGATCTGGAGCCCTACGAGATGCTCCTGGCGGCCAGCTTCCTCGACAAGCAGCTCGTCGACACCGAGGGCCGTAAGGTCATCCGCGTCAACGACATCCAGATCGCACGGTCCGGCACCGGTATGCACGCCATGGCCGTCGACGTCTCGAGCGGCGCCATCCTGCGCCGCGTCGGCCTCGGCAAGGTGAGCGAACGCCTCGGCAAGAGCCGCCAGAAGCCCAAGCCGCACCTCATCGACTGGAGGAACGTCGACCTCGAGCAGACGGACGAGGCCGCCGTGCGCCTCGCCGTGCCGCGCACCAAGCTCGAGCTGCTGCACCCAGCCGACATCGCCGAGCTGGTGCACGAGCTTTCCCCGGAGGAGCGCGTCGCCGTCCTCGGCGCGCTCAAGGACGAGCTGGCCGCCGACGCCTTCGAGGAGCTGCACCCCACCTACCAGACCTCCGTGCTGTTCGACCTCCCCGACGAGAAGGCCAGCGAGATCCTCAACGAGATGGCGCCCGACGCCGTCGCCGACCTGCTCGCCGGCCTGCCCGAAGACCGCCGCCAGCGCTTCATCGCGATGATGGAGAAGGAGGATGCCGAAGACGTCCGCGAGCTGCTCAGCTACCCGCAGAACTCGGCCGGCGGCATCATGACGACCGACTACGCCTGGGCGCGCCTCGATGACACCGTCGAAGAGGCCTTGGCGCGGCTGCGCGAGCAGGCCGAGTACGTCGAGACCGTCTACTACATCTACGTCATCGACCGCTCGGAGCACCTGCGCGGCGTCTTCTCCCTGCGCGACCTCCTCACCACCTCCTCCGAGAGGCGGGTTCGCGACTTCATGACCAAAAACCCTGTCTCGGTCCGCACCGACGCGAACGAGGGCAGCGTCACCGAGGTGATCGCGAAGTACAACCTCCTCGCCCTCCCCGTCATCGACGACGAGAACAGGCTCCGCGGCATCATCACCATTGATGACGCCATCGACCTCGTGCTGCCTCTGGCCTGGAAGAAGCGACTCCCGAGGGTCTTCCAGTGAGGAGGCCTCGATGGCGTCGTTCGCCCGGTCGCTGATCCGGCTGGCGCCGGGCCGGCAACTCGCCGGCCGCGTCGGGCGCTCGCGGCTTCTCATCATCCTCAGCATGGTCGGGCCTGGCCTGATCGCCGCCAACGCCGGCAACGACGCCGGCGGAATCACCACGTGGTCGGTCATCGGCTCGCGCTACGGCTACAGCATGGTCTGGGTCCTCGTGCTGATCACGCCGGTGCTCGCCGTCGTGCAGGAGATGAACGCCCGCGTCGGCGTGGTCACAGGACGCGGGCTGGCCGCCCTCATCCGCGAGAACTACAGCCTCAAGATCACCGCCCTCGCGATCCTCGCCACGGTGGTGGCCAATTTCGGCACCACCGTGGCGGAGTTCTCGGGCATCGCCGCGGCCGGCAGCCTCTTCGGCGTGCCGGCCTACGTCAGCGTGCCCATCATGGCCTTCGCGGTGTGGCTCCTGGTGACGCGCGGTTCGTACCGCAAGGTCGAGCGCGTCCTCCTCGCCCTGGGCTTCGTGCTCGTCACGTACGTCATCTCCGGCCTGCTCGCCGGGCCCGACTGGGGCGCGGCGGCGCGCGGCGCGGTCTTGCCGCACATCAGGCTCGACACTCTCTGGGTCTTCACGGCCGTCGCCGCCGTCGGCACCACGCTCACGCCCTGGGGGCAGTTCTTCATCCAGGCGGCCGTCGTCGACAAGAAAGTCTCGTTCAAGCAGTACGTCTACACCAAGTACGAGATCTACGTGGGCGCCGTGATCATGACCGGGATCGACTTCTTCATCGTCGTCGCCTGCGCTGCCACCCTCTTCAAGGAGGGCATCGTCGTCAGCACGGCACAGCAGGCGGCGCGAGCGCTCAAGCCCTTCCTCGGCCCGGCCGCCGACTTCCTCTTCGGCCTCGGCCTCTTCAGCGTCTCGGTGCTCGCCGCCGGCGTGCTGCCGCTGGCCACGGCCTACGTCGTCTGCGAGGCCTTCGGCTTCGAGTCCGGCCTCGACAGCTCCTTCCGTGAAGCTCCCGTCTTCAACGGCATCATCACGTTCCTGATGTTCGTGCCGGCGGCGGTCGCCGTCATTCCCGGCCTGCCGTTGGTCAGCGTCATCCTGGTCGCTCAGATGCTCAACGGAGTGCTGCTGCCCGTGATCCTGCTGTTCACCCTGCGCATAGTCAACAATCCGCGGGTGATGGGCGCGCACGTCAATGGCCCGGTCAGCAACACCATCGCCTGGGCCTTCACAATCACGCTCATCGGCCTCAGCGCGATCATGCTGGTCTCGCCGCTGTTCGGAGGGTAGCGAGCCGACACGGCGGGCGCCGTGGATGGAGCCGGCGCGGCCGCAACAGCTGCCGGAGACGGAGCGGCGGCCGCGGGCGGAGATGGCGCGGCGGCTCAGCCTGGGGCGCCGCCGCCGATGAGCCCCTCCCGCCGCAGACAGTCGAGGAGAGCCACGCCCGCCAGAGCGCGGTGGCTGGCGCGATCCTTTTCGGGCTGCGACCACTCGGCCACCGTAAGCTCCGAGCCGTCGGGGATGAAGACGGGGTCGTAGCCGAACCCGCCGGCGCCGCGCGGCGACTCGGCGATGGCGCCCCACCAGTGACCGGTCACGGCGTACTCATGGAACTCGGCATCGACGGCGACCAGGGAGCAGACGAAGCGCGCCCGGCGCGCGCCGGGGCCGACGTAGTCGGCCAGCTCGCGCAGGAGGCGCGCCACGTTGGCGATGTCGGCGCCGGGCCCGTCGACGCCCGCGTAGCGGGCGCTCGTGACTCCCGGCGCCCACTCCAGCGCCTCGACCTCCAGGCCGGAGTCGTCGGCCAGGTAGAGCAGGCCGGCAGCGCCCGCCTCGGGTAGACCGGCTTCGGGCGCGCCGCCACACGCCGCCATGGCGCGGGCGAGGCCGTACGCCTTGCTGCGCGCGTTCTCGACGAAGCAGCTCTCGCCCTCGGGGGGCAACTCGACGTCCCCGGGCATGGCCAGCACCTCGTGAGGAGCGAGGATCTGGCGGAACTCCGTGAGCTTATGGCTGTTGCCGCTGGCCAGCATGAAGCGCATCTCGCCGGCTCTCACAGGATTCCTTCGAGCGCCGCCGCCTGAGCCGCCGTAATGACGGCCGAGCCGGCGACGGCCAGATCGAGCATCTCCTCGAGAGCGGCGCGCGAGTACGGCTCGCCCTCCGCCGTCGCCTGCACCTCCACCAGCCGCCCGTCGCCGACCATGACGACGTTCATATCCACCTCGGCGGCGGCGTCCTCCTCGTAACTCAGATCGAGCAGGACCTGGCCGTCGACGATCCCCACGGAGACGGCCGAGATAGAGTCGAACAGGGGCAGCTCGTTGAGCCCCAGCAGCGCCTGGATCCGGCGGGCCACCTGCGCGACGGCCACGTAGGCGCCGCTGATGCTCGCCGTGCGCGTGCCGCCATCCGCCTGCAGCACGTCGCAGTCGACGGTGATCGTGCGCTCGCCGATGATGCCCAGGTCGACCACGCTGCGCAGGCTGCGGCCAATGAGGCGCTGGATCTCCATGGTGCGGCCGGACTGGCGGCCACGAACCGCCTCTCGCGGCGTGCGCGTCAGCGTGGCCGTCGGCAGCATGCTGTACTCGGCGGTGAGCCAGCCCCGACCCGACCCACGCAGCCAGCTCGGCACACCGTCGCTGAGCGATGCGGTGCAGAGCACGTGCGTGTCGCCCAGCTCGATGCGCGCCGAGCCGGCGGCGAACTTGGCCACGTCCGGCGTGATGCGAAGTGGCCGCACGTCCGATCGACCTCGTCCCGTCCTCACGATGATCCTCCTCAGCCGCATGCGCGGCGCCGCTCTACCCTCAGGCCGTAGGCTTGATTGCTCCGAACAGGTGCTCGCGCCGCTTGAGCGCGTAGAGAAGCGCGGCGCCGATGCTCGCCATGACCGCGGCCTCCCCCGCCGAGACCCAGACGACGCTCGCCCAGAAGGGCAGGTCGAGCACGACGGCGAGCATGGTCGCCACACCGAGCCCATTGACCACGACCGGCACGAGCAGAGCCCACCAGCGCGGCCCGATCCGGTGCATCAGCGAAACGGCGACCAGGGTGAGCAGCGAGCCGACAACCACGTCGAGCACCAGCATCGGGCTGTTGAGGTTGCCCAGCGCCGTGCCGATGGCGAGCCCGGGCACGGCCGCCGGGTCGAAGCACGCGAACACCGTGAGAGCCTCGGCGAGGCGGAGCTGGAAGGGGCCGTAGGCGAGGGCGTTGAGCCCCGGGGCCAGCGTGAGAGCCGCGTAGAGAGCTGCGTACAACGCGGCACGAGCCACCAGCCTAGCGCTCATCGTGGAGTCGGGTCGCCGAGGCTGTCGAGGGCCAGGCCTCGCACCCGGGTCAGCGGCATCTGGAGGTAGCGCGCGCCTACCTCGCAGAAGGCCTCGACGCTGCCGGTTGTGTAGAAGTGGTAGCTGCCGAGCTCGTCGCCGCCGCGCACGAGGCCCTGGCGCTCGAGGATGCCCTCGACCTCACGGGCGATCTCGGCTCCAGGGTTGACGAGCGTGACGTCGCGCCCGAGGTGCCGCTGAAGCATCGGCCTGATGAGCGGGTAGTGCGTGCAGCCCATGATGACGACGTCCGGCCGCCGCTCACGCAGCGAGGCCGTGAAGCCGTGCACGGCGTCGGCCAGAGCCTGGCTCGAGACGTCGCCGGCTTCGATGAACGAGACCAGCCCCGGGCAGGCTCGCTGGAGCACCTCGGCGCCCGAGTCGAGGCTACGGATGGCGCGCTCGTAGGCGCCGCTCGCCACGGTGGCCTGTGTGGCGAGCACGCCAATGCGACGGTACCGCGAGGTCTGCACCGCGGCCCGGGCGCCGGGCATCACGACGCCCACGATCGGCGTGTGGAAGCGCTCCTGCAACAATGGCAGCGCCACGGAGGTCGCCGAGTAGCAGGCGACGACGATGAGCTTCACCGGCACCGTCTCGAGGAACGTCGTGATCTGCTCGGCGAAGCGCTCGAGCTGATCGGGCTCCTTGTCGCCGTAGGGGAAGCGCGCCGTGTCGCCGACGTAGACGAAGCTCTCGCTCGGCATCGCCACCAGACACTCGTGCAGCACGGTGAGGCCACCCATGCCCGAGTCGAACATGCCGATGGGCAAGGTTGAAAGCCGGCGCTTGTCCGAGGAGAGATCAGTCATCGCAAAGCGCCGCGGAGGCGCCCCGCTAGTATCCACCACCACGCGCCGGGCTGTCCAGACGACGACATACCCGCTCAAGCGCCACCCACGATCAGCCGATACCCCGGGCAAGAGAGCGAGTCACTCCACAAGGAACAGTCGACCATGCGACGTGACGACTTCAGGATCGAGCGGTTCGTCCACCCCGACGGCACCGAGAGGGATATGGTCGTCTTCGACGGCGCGGGCGCGCCCGACGACAGCGCTTCTTCCTCGAGCTCCGCCGTCGATCCCTACGTCTGCCCCACCTGCCAGAGCGGGCTCGTCTACCCCGTCGACTGGGCCCACGCCGGCGCGTCGGCGTGGGCAATCGAGCTGCGCTGCCCCGAGTGCGAGACCCGGCGCGAGGTCACCCTCGACCGCCCCGGCGTCGAGCTCCTCAACCGCAGGCTCTACCGGGGCCTCCAGGATCTCGCCCGGGAGGCCGAGCGCGTCACACGCCGCAACTTCGAGGAAGAGACGGCGAGGTTCGTCGACGCGCTCGCCCGCGACCTCATCCTGCCGATGGACTTCTGACGACGGCCGCGCCGCTGCCGGCCGGCCATACCCCGGCGACGATCACTGCCGCAGCGCCCGCCTGGACCAGCGCAAAGCGTCCCCCTATCACCTCCGCAGCGCTCGCTTGGACGGGCGCGAAGCGCCCCACGGCAAGGGGCAGGCGAAGCCCGCCCCCACCACGGGCAGCAGATTGATGGAGACACCCGGAGCCGAGCGAGCGTCCGGACGGCATAGCAACCAGCTTGCTGCACGAGCGCCCGGCACGACGCGCAGCACAACACTCGGCGCGACGTGCGGCGGACCGCGGCCGAGAGCCAGGCGACCGAGGGGCCGCTGGCCTGCAGGATGTTCGAAGAAAGGTTGGTGCCCCCGGAAGGATTCGAACCTTCGACCTCGCGCTCCGGAGGCGCGCGCTCTGATCCCCTGAGCTACGAGGGCACGAATGCGGATTGTAGCACGGACCTCGCCGTCGGCCCTGCGTTCAGCGTACACGTCCGGCGCCGGGAAGGTACCCGTCAGCCCCCGTCCCGCCCCCGGCCGCGCAGGGCGCGCTCCATATCGCGCTTCGCGTCGCGCGCGGCGAGATCGTGGCGCTTGTCGTACGTCTTCTTGCCGCGCGCCAGGCCGATCTCGACCTTGGCGCGGCCGTTACGGAAGTAGACCTTGGTGGGGACAATCGTGAAGCCGCGCTCCCTGACCTTCTGCGCGATGCGGTCGATCTCGTGGCGATGCAGGAGGAGCTTGCGTGGCCGCAGCGGATCGTGGTTCCAGATGTTGCCCTGCTCGAAGGGGCTGATGTGCGCGCCCACCAGCATGAGCTCGGCGCCCCTCACCTCGACGTAGCTGTCGCGCAGGTTGATGCGGCCGGCGCGCAGCGACTTGACCTCGGTGCCGACGAGCGCAATGCCCGCCTCGAAGGTGTCGCTGATGAAGTAGTCGTGCCGCGCTTTGCGGTTGTCGGCGACACGCTTGATGCCCTTCTCCCATGCCATGGCACTAGGGTACCGCATCCGGCCCACTCCGATGGGCTCGGCGGGCGTGCCGCGGATCGCGGCGAGAGAACGGGTGGCTAGCGCCGGCGGTGGGCGCCGGGCGGGCGCCGGTGCGGCGTCCGGCCGGTGGAGCGGCGCGCCGGGCGCCGACGTCGGGCCGGCGGCGGCAGCTCTGCCGCGGGCGCCAGATCGACCTTGCCGCTGAGAGGGTCGATGCGCTCGACGCGCACCTCCAGCGAGTCTCCCAGGCGAAAACGCCGGCCGGTAGCCTCGCCGACGAGTGCCGTCTCGTAGTCGCTCACATCGAAACGCTCGCCCCCCAGCCGCCGCGACGAAAGGAATCCCCGATAGACCGCGCCGAAGCGGACGAACAGTCCACCCCCTACGAGGCCTTCGATCTCGCCCCGGAAGATCTGCTCCCAGCCTTCTTCGCCGAGGCGCCGCTCGAGGAGAAAGGAGAGCACCACGTCGTCGGCCTCGAGCTCGAGCCGGCCGATCTCGCGCTCACGCGTCGAGCAGTCCTCGGCCGCGGCAGCAAGCTCGGCCTCCGTCAGCTCGCCGCCTCCCTCCCCCAGGTGAAGGAGCAGACCGCGGTGCGCCACCAGATCCGGATAGCGCCGGATCGGCGACGTGAAGTGCAGGTAGGCGGGGCTCGCCAGCCCGAAGTGGCCGAGATTGACCGCATCGTAGCGCGCCTGCTTCAGCGAGCGCAGAACGAGCACGGGCCAGGCGACATGCCCACGCCCGTCACGAAGGCTCGCCTGGGCGATCATCCGGCTGAGGCGCCCGTAGACCTCGGCGAGCTGCTCCGCGGGGACGGCCTCGGCGGCCGGGAACGGAGGCGTCTGCACCCCCAGCTCCTCGAGCTGGCCGAGCAACTCGCGCAGGCTCGCCGCCTCCGGCGGCTCATGCACCCGGTAGAGGACGCGCGCCCGCTTGCGGAGCAGAAACTCGGCCACCGCCTCGTTGGCGGCCAGCATGAACTCCTCGACGAGGGCGTGGGAGGGCGTCTCGGGCCGCGCCGTGGCGCCCGTGACATTGCCCGCCTGATCGAAGACGTATTCGGGTTCGAACGAGCCGAGCGTGAGCGCGCCGCGGGCCTGGCGGCGGCGGCGCAGCACCCCCGCCAGCTCGGCGGCGAGACGCAGCGTCGCGATGAGCTCGGCATCCGGCCGGGTGGTCGCGTCCGGCACGTCGTGCGGCCGTTCGACAGCCGCCGTGGCCGAGGCCGGCGTCGATGCCCCGCCTGCGGCCGCGGCGGCGCCAAAGTCCGCCAGGGCGCCGGCTGACTGGCCGGCCTTCTCGGTGATGACTGTGTCGACGATCCCGTATGTGAGGCGATGGTCGCTGCTGATCAGTGAGCGGTAGAACTGCGTCGTCAGCCGGCGGCCGTCGGCCGCGAAACAGAACTCCACGGTGAGGCATTTTCGCGGCTGGCGCGGCACGAGGCTGCAGACGTCGCTGCTGAGCGCCGCCGGCAGCATCGGCACCGCGAAGAGCGGCAGATAGACGCTTGAGGTGCGGTGACGGGCCTCCCGCTCGATCTCGCCGTCCTCGTCGACGAAATACGAGACGTCGGCGATGTGGACATGCGCCCTGTAGCCGTCGCCCTCGCGCGCCACCGAGATCGCATCGTCGAAGTCGCGGGCGGTGTCGGGGTCGATGGTGAAGGTCGGAAGCTGCGTGAGGTCGACGCGCCCCTGATCGACGCGTGCGGCGCGGAACCTCACGGCGTTCGCCTCCTCGAGCGCTTCCGGCGAGAACTCCTGCGGCAGGCCGCGCGCGTAGAGCATAGCGCGAAGCACGGCCTCCACGTCGTCGGCACGCCCGATGATCTCCACGATGCGACGCCGGTCGCCGTGCACCTGCTCGGCCAGCACGAGGTCGTCGAGCTGTGGCCGCAGGCCTCCCTTGGCGACCAGGCAGGTGCGCATGTCGGCGAAGAGCGGCTCGAGCGCCCAGAACTTGCCCCAGCGGACGACACGGTACGGCAGGCGCCGCACGGGAGTCGGGCCGGCGCCCTCGACGGGCCGTCGGTCGCGCGTGCGGCGACGGCCCGAGTGAGGCTCTCTCTCCTGCCCGCTGTCTCCGGATCGCGAAGCGCTCATGAGAACCTAGAGGCGGCGGGCCAGATAGGCGAGCGCCGCCGACAGCTGCTCGTCCTTCTCGGTCTTGGCGTCGTCGCCGACGACGATATCGGGTCTGACGCCCTTCTTGTTGATGTTGAGGCCGCTCGGCGTGCGGTAGACGGCCGTCGTGAGCTTGATGGCAGAGCCCCCGTCGAGGGGCACGATCGTCTGCACCAGCCCCTTGCCGAACGTCGTCGTGCCGACGATCTCGGCGCGCCCGTGATCCTTGAGCGCGCCGGTGACGATCTCCGAGGCGCTCGCCGAGTACTCGTTGACGATCACGACGAGCGGCCGCCGTGTAGCGACCGGTCCATCGGTTTTAAGCACCTCGCGTGGCGAGTGAAGGCCCTCGGTCGAGGTGACGACGCCGGTCGCGAAGACGCCGGTAACGTCGACGGCCTGCGAGAGAAGGCCCCCACCGTTGTAGCGCAGATCGAGGATGATGGCCTGGGCGCCCTTGCTCTGCAGATCCTTGACGTCGCGCCTTACGTCACGGGCCGCGTTGCCGCCGAACTCGTAGAGCTGGATGTAGCCGACACTCTCGCCACCGGCCCTCTCCATGCGCGTGCGCGTCTCGGGGATCTCGATCCGCTGGCGCACGACGACGACCTCGTCGACCTGCTTGCTTCCCTTGCGACGCACGCCGAGACGCACGCGTGTGCCGACGTCTCCCTTGATGCGCGCAACCGACACGTCAACTGCGGGCTTCGCCGTCTCGTGACCGTCGACCGTGACGATCTCGTCTCCCGGCGCGAGCCCCGCCTTCTGGGCCGGCGAGCCGTCGAAAACGTTGGTGATGACGAGGCCCTGCTTGCTCTTCTCCAGCGACGCGCCGATGCCCGAGTACTCGCCGCTCTCGGTCTCTTTGAAGGCGCGCATCTCCTTGGGCGTGAGGTACACCGTGTAAGGATCATCGAGCGACTCGAGCGTCCCCCGGACCCCGGCCTGGCTGAGCTTGCGAACGTTGACCGCCTTGTAGTAGCGACCCTGCAGTTCCTCGATGATGCGCCGCTGCAGGTCGCCCGCCTCCTCGGCCGAAGTTGCCTCGTCGGGCGAGAGCCCGGCGATGTCCTCGCCGTGCAGATACCAGCCGGCGAAGTAGCCGCCCAGGAACCCGAGGGCGACGAGCAGGACGACGACGAGGGTTCTCAGCAGCCGGGTCACGACTGCATGCTAGCCGCTGGCGCGGGGTCCATCAAACAGCGCGGCTCAGGGCAGGTAGGCCAGAGGATCTCTGGGGTTCCCGTTGACGCGGACCTCGAAATGCAGGTGCGGCCCGGTGGAGAAGCCGGTGGAGCCGACCGAGCCGATCGCCTCACCGCGCGACACGCCGGCACCTACGCCCACCCCGATCGTCGCCTGGTGGGCGTACAGGGTGGAGAGGCCGCCGCCGTGGTCGACGATGGTGACGTTCCCATACCCGCTCATCCACGTCGCGTAGATCACCGTGCCGCCGTCGGCGGCGCAGATGGCCGCGCCGTAACCGGCGCCGATGTCGATGCCGGTATGGAACTTCTGTACGTGCAGGATCGGGTGGGTACGCCAGCCGAAGCTCGAGGTTACCGGGCCGCTCGTCGGCCAGACCAGGCTGCCGCTGCCCCCGCCCCCGCCCTGGCTGCCGCTGATGACGCCGGCCAGCTGGTTGCTCTCGGCGACGAGCTGGTCCTCCTGGCGCTCGAGCTCGGCCAGATCGTCGTTGACAGCAGCGAGGGCGCCGGACTTCTGTGCGCGGGCCGCGCGTGCGGCCGCCTTGCTCGCGGCCTGGGCGTCGCGCAGCGCAACGAGCTGGGCGCTCCGCGTCTCCAAGTCGTTAACCGCTGCATGGACGTCGTGCTCGGCGCTGGCGATGGCGCGCTTCTCGCGCTCAACGGTGTCGCGAGCCCCCTCGAGCCGGGCGACGAGCTCGTTGTTGCCGCGCATCAGGTCGCACACGAGCCTCACCCGCGAGATCAGGTCCTCGAAGCTGGTCGACTCCAGCACGACGTCGACGTAGCTGAGGTCGGGGGTCTTGTAGGCGACGACGACACGCCGCCCGAAGTTCCGCTCCTCCAGCGCGAGGGCACGCTCGGCTTTGCGCAGCTCCACGCGCTTGAGGCGGAGCTGCCGCTGAAGCGCCTCGAGCTTCTCACGAGTGACGGCGAGCCGCTCGCCGACCGAGTCGATCCTGCCGCCCAGGCTCGCGAGGCGCGACTCGATGGCGTTGAGCCGCGCGTCGAGCCGGCAGATCTGGTCTTTGAGCGCGCTCTTTTCCTTCTTGGCGGCCGTGATCTTCGCACGGGTGCGCTTGAGGTCGCTCTGCGGCGAGGCGCCGGCCACGGCCGGCAAGGCGCCGCAGAAGACGACCGCCAGGATGACGGCGACGATGAGTCGGCGTGATCTGCTCCGACGTGATCTGCTCATGAGGTCCATCTCAGTTCGTCGACTGACGGAACGAATCCTGCAGCTCGCCGTATCAGGTCTTGAGGTAGCGACGCAACGCCACCAGGCTCCCGACAGCGCCGAGCAAGGCGCCGAGCAAGGCGAGGGTCGGCAGCAGACCGAGCGGCCAGCTCCCCCCCTGCCACCAGATGGGGAAGACCCTGATGCTCAGGAAGTCGATGTGCGAGCTCTCGACCCAGTTGGATAAGGCCCAGTTGCCGACATACACAGCGCCCGCCGCAAGGACCGCCCCGACAAGACCGGTGATGAAGCCCTCGAGGACGAAAGGCCAGCGGATGAACCAGTTGGTCGCGCCCACCAGACGCATGATCTCGACCTCGCGGCGGCGCGCGAAGATCGAGAGCCGCACAGTCGTGCTGATGAGGAGCACCGCGGCGACCGCGAAAGCGCCGGTGGCCGCCCACATCCCCCAGCCGACGAGATTGAGAGTGCCCAGCATTTTCCGCACCGTCTCTTTGGCGTACCTGACGCCATTCTGGGTGCCGGGGTCGTGGGCGACGACGGGATCGTTGATGAACTGCCGTGCAACCGAATCCACGAAATCGGCATTGTACACCTGAATCTCGAAGCTCGCCGGCAGCGGGTTGATGGTGAGGTTGGCGACGATGCGTTCCCCATACTTCTCGCGGAAGCGCCGCAGAGCCTCGTCCTTGCTGACGTACTTGTAGCTCTTGACCTCGGAGAGGGACTGGATCTTGCGCTCGAGCGACTGCTGCTGCTCGGGAGTGGCCTCGTCCTTGATGAAGACCTCGATGAGGACACGGTTCTTGAGGTTCGTGGCTCCATGCTCCAGGTTGTCGCGAGTCACGAGCACCGCGCCGAGGATGGCCGTGCTGATGAAGACGGTGATCACGGCCGCCATCGCCATGATCCAGTTGCGGCGCATGGAGCCGAGCGCCTCGGCGAGGAAGAAGCTAAAACGCATCTTCAACCCCCTCGGACGTCTGATCGTAGCCGCCGCGGCGCTCGTCGCGAACGAGGCGGCCGGCCTCGAGCTGGAGCACGCGCCGGCGCATGCGGTTGACCATTTCGCGGTCGTGCGTCGCCACCACCACCGTCGTGCCCGTGCGGTTGATGCGCACGAGGAGCTGCATGATGCCGACGGCGGTGTCGGAGTCGATGTTCCCGGTAGGCTCGTCGGCGAGGAGAAGCGGCGGATGGTTGACGAAGGCGCGGGCCACTGAGACGCGCTGCTGCTCGCCGCCCGAGATCTCGTGCGGATAGTTGTTCTTCTTGTCGGCCAGGCCGACCAGGCTGAGGATCTCGGGCACCTTGCGACGGATGGACCGGCGAGGCTCGCCGACGACCTCGAGCGCGTAGGCGACGTTCTCCGACACCGTCTTGTTGGGCAGAAGCTTGAAGTCCTGGAAGACGCAGCCGATGTTGCGTCGCAGGAGGGGAACCTTGCTGTTCCTCAGCGTGCTGAGGTTGCGGCCCGCCACAAGGATGCGGCCCGAGTCGGGCTGCAGCTCCCTGAGGACCAGCTTGATGAGAGTCGATTTACCCGAGCCCGATGGACCGACGAGAAACACGAACTCGCCCTTGCCGATGTGGCACGTGAAATCCTGCAGCCCGACCACATCCGGGTCGTATATCTTGCTGACGTCCGCAAATTCGATCATGGGATACGCTCTTCCTTGTCAGCCGCCGACGGCCAATCCCGGATTATCGTGGGCGCCGCGGAAAGCCTCAACCCGGGTGATCAATCGTCGCTGATGCTGATCGCGCCCTCGGAGGGACTCCTCGGCGGCCTCAACGATTCAGTCTGCCCAGGCCGCGCAATCGTCCACGAGCACCTCGGAGTGTCCTCCGCGCCCCGTGCGAAGACGTCCGGGCAGGTGCCCTCATGGAGCCGGCGGCCGGTGCTGAGGTCGGCGTCGACGGTGGCCTTCATGGTGTGTACCTTCCTGCGTGTCACGGGCGTCGATGGCAGGCGAGGCCCGCCCCTGACGAGATCCGTGATCTCCGGAGTCGAGCCGGCCGCGCCGTTACGACGCGCGACTGCCGACCCAAGGTCCTCGGCGTGTCTTCGGCACAGCGCCCCGGGTTCCTTCCGGCAAAGCCGGCGGCGGCTTCATCGCTCCCCGCCGAAGGCCGCGGAGCGCGGCGAGCGCCGCTAGATGAAGCTTGCGAAAAGAGCGGTGGCGACGATGAGCGCGGCGACGGAGATGGCCACCACGACCCAGCGCAGCCTGCGCCGCGGCTCGAGCAGCACGGCGAGCGCGATGAAGAGCGGAAAGATGACGATGAGGAAGCGCGGCACGCTGGAGAGCGGTCGCTCGGCGATCGGGTACAGCAGAGGGAACAGGACGGCCGCCAGCGCATACACCGTGAACGCCGTGGGAAGCCTGCGCCAGCAGACGACAACGAGCCCCACCGCGATGGACAGCGCCAGGAACTCGAGCGGGTTGGCGATGACATCGCTCTGCAGGCCGCCTGAGGGAGTGCGCGGCCCGTCCAGCACGGCGCCGACGCCGTGCGAAATCAGCCAGCTCACACCCCGGGCGGCGGCCACGGCGCCGTCCCACACGACCAGCGGCGGGAAGCCCGTCGCCCGCCCCCAGTGGCTTTGCACGGCGCCGAAGAGCAACGGATCACCGAACGCGCGCCAGAGGTACGCCATGTAGACGCCCAGCCCCGCCGGCACGAGAGCGAGCGCGACCAGCGAGAGCCGACCCGGGCGTCTCGCCACTGAGGCAACCGTCCCACCGTACCCGCCGGGAAGGCGCAGCGGCTCGCCACGGCGCTGCTCCCACCACATCACGGCCAGCGGCAGCAGCAGGAGCAGCCCGCTGCTGCGCGTCAGCGCCGCCAGCATGCCCGCCGCGCAGGCCTGCCACCAGCGCCCTCGCGACGCCCACCAGAAGGCGAGCAGTGAGAGCAGCAGGAAGAGGGACTCGCTGTAGACGGCCTGAAAGAAGAACGCCGTCGGGAAGACCGAGATGAACACGACGCTCCACATCGCGACGCGCGGGCCGAAGTGATCGCTGGCCAGGAGGTAGAGTACAGCCATGGCGCCGGCGTAGCAGACGAGCGAGATCGTCACGCCGGCGACGACGTACGAGCCGCCGAGGACCGCCGCCACGACCTGAACCGCCCAGGGATAGAGCGGGAAGAAGGCCTGGCTGAAGGAGTGAGCCTGGTAGCCGTCGGCGGCGATGCGGATGAACCAGACGCCGTCCCAGTTGGCCCACGGCTCGAGCAGCCGCTCCAGGAAGCCGGAGAAGACCTCGATATGCTCGGGGTCGCGCATGAAGAGCGGCCTGTTCTGCACACCGATCGTGAATGTCGTGAGCACGACGACGGCTGCGAGCAGAAGGCGGCTCAGCAGAGCAACGGCCGCCGTCCGCCGCGGAGCAGACTTCTCCACGCGCGTACGATCCATCGACAAAGCTTACACGCCCGCACGAGGACAGGGGCCCTCGACCGCGCGCAGCCGCCAGAACTGCGCTTCCTGGCTGGCGGCCACGATGTGCTGCTGCGGCGTCAGATAGAGGGCCTCACCACCGCTCATACCTGACGAGCTCAGCGAGAGGGCGACGCGGCTTCGCGCCGGCGCTCGCTGCAGGGTAGCCGAGGGGGGTGAAGGCCAGCGGCTCGACGTCGTCCGGCAGGGCCAGCACCTCGCGCGCAGCGACGGGGTCGAACGCCGCCACCCAGCACGTGCCGAGCCCGAGGCCTGCGGCCGCGAGGATCAGATGGTCCATGGCGATGGTGGCGTCGACGTCCGCGTAGAGCTTGCCATCGGCACGGCGCCAGGCTTCGCTCGGCACCGCCACCATGCCGATCACGAGCGGCGCCCCCACGAACCACGGGCGACCGTAGATTCGCCCCAGCTCCGCCTCCCTGCCGGGCACGCGAATCACGACGATACGGAAGGGTTGACGATTGCACGCGCTGGGGGCCATGCGCGCGGCCTCCAGCACGCGTTCGAGAAGCTCCTCGGGAACCGGATCGCGTCGGTAGCGACGCACGCTGAACCTGGCCTCGATAGCGGCGATGACATCCATGATGCCTCCTCGTCCCGGCTTCGCCCCGACCTGCCGGCACTGCCGCCCGGACGAGGGCGCGATGTCTTTCCATGCACACCCTAGCAGGACGCCGCATCAGAGGGGCTGCGAATGGATCGCCCCGTACCCCTCCGCGGCGAGCGCCTCGGGCGCGGCGACCGTGCGGCCGAAGCCGATCAGCGTGCGACGCGCGGCCCGGCCGCTGCCACCTCGGGCGCCACGTGGTCGGCGTAGCGCGCGAAGTTCTCGGCAAAGGCTGCGGCGAGCTTCGCCGCCTGAGCGTCGTACGCCGCCGGGTCTGCCCACGTGGTGCGCGGCTGCAGCAGCTCTGGCGAAACACCGTCCACCGACACCGGGACCTCTACGCCGAACACCGGATCCGCCACGAACGCGACATCGTCCAGGGAGCCCTCTATGGCGGCGAGCAGCAGGCGCCGGGAGACCTCGATGGGCATGCGATGGCCGACGCCGTACGGCCCTCCGGTCCAGCCTGTATTCACCAGCCAGCACGTCGTGGTGTTCTGCTTGAGGCGCTCCTCCAGCATGCTGGCATACACCGTCGCCCGACGCGGCATGAATGGCGCACCGAAGCACGCCGAGAAGGTCGGTGTAGGATCGGTGACGCCCAGCTCCGTGCCGGCAACCTTCGCCGTGAACCCGGACAGGAAGTGGTACGCCGCCATCTCCGGCGTGAGACGCGCCAGAGGCGGGAGAACGCCGTACGAGTCGCAGGCGAGGAAGAACACGTTGCGTGGCGTCCCCGCCATACCCGAGAGGATCGCCCCGGGGATGTGCTCGAGGGGGTACGAAGCGCGAGTGTTCTCGGTGACCGAGTCGTCGTCCCACTCGACTCTCCTCGTGAACGGGTCGACCACCGCGTTCTCGAGCACCGAGCCGAAGCGGATCGCCTGGAAGATCTGCGGCTCTGCCTCCGCCGAGAGGCGAATCACCTTGGCATAGCAGCCGCCCTCGAAGTTGAACACACCGTGCGGGCTCCAGCCGTGCTCGTCGTCGCCCAGGAGACGGCGGGATGGATCGGCCGAGAGCGTGGTCTTGCCCGTGCCGGAAAGCCCGAAGAAGAGGGCGACATCGCCGCGCTCGCCGACGTTGGCCGCGCAGTGCATCGGAAGTACGCCTTGGCCGGGCAGTAGCTCATTGAGCGCCGTGAAGACAGCTTTCTTCACCTCGCCCGCGTAATTCGTCCCGAGGATGAGGACGATGCGCCGGTCGAAGTCGATGCCGACGAAGACCTCGCTGCGCGTGCCGTCGTTGACGGGGTCGAGCCGCACACCGCCGCAGTTGATGACGGTGAACCCGGGCACGAACTCGTCGAGCTCGACAGGGTGCGCGTGCCGGAAGAGCGTGTCGGCGAAGAGCGAGTGCCACGCCGTCAGCGCGAGCACGCGGATCGGCAGGCGATAGGCAGCGTCGGCGCCGGCGAAACCGTCGAAGACATAGAGCTCGCGGCCCCGCAGGTGAAGAAGGGCTTTGCGCAGCAGACGGTCGAAGGTCTCCGCCGAGCAGGGACGATTCGCGCCACCCCATTCGATGTTGACTGCAGCCGGCCCTTCAACTATGAAGCGGTCCTCAGGAGAACGACCGGTGCGCGCGCCGGTGGAGACGACAAGAGCGCCGTTCGCGGCGAGCATCCCCTCGTGGCGCGCCAGCGCTCGCGCCACCAGCTCCGCCGCCGGCAGGTTACGATGAAGTTCACGGGCGCTGACGCCAATCGCCTCGAGCTGGGCGCGCAACTGGCAGTCGGACTGCATGAGCTCTCCTCTCAGGGTGGTCGAGTGCCCCTTAGTGACCCGCTCCGCACCGCGGCCCGTGGAGGCCGGGCCGCGCGGCAATGTGCCGCACGAGACACCCCCCTCGAAAGCCTGGTCGCTGTGCTGTGCGACGCGGCGCAGACGTGCCAACCTGCCGCGCCGCGAATGCAAACTCGGCTGTATAGACTACAGATGTATGGGCGCGGCGTCGAGACAGGGCGCCATGGAAACCGACGCACAGCGAACCCGCCGGCTGCGGCGGCCTCAGCGCCAGTAGCGCCGCGCCCCGGCGTACGACTGCGCCGGGATGGAGGCCGTGCCCACGGCAAGGCCGGTGCGCGGTGCGTGGATCATGCGACCTCCGCCCACGCTCATACCGACGTGATGAATGGCGCCCGACGAGCCGCGGAAGAAGACGAGGTCGCCAGGGCGCAACGCGGCTCGGGAGACCGCCACCGGGCCACGAGCGTACTGCGGGCCGGCGTCGCGGGCTACGGTCTTCCCCAGCCGCCGGTGCACCGCGTACGTGAGGCCCGAGCAATCGTAGCCGAATCCCGACGTGCCGCCCCAGAGATACTGCAGGCCGAGAAAGCGCTTGGCCTCCTTCACAAGGGCGGTGCCGGTCAGCCGTGGCCAGGCGGCGCCGCGCTCGTGCAGGGCGGCGGCCGAGCGCCGCAGGTACACATGGCTCCCTCCGAGGAGCACGACCTCGATCGACGAGTCCGTCCAGCCGACCACGGGAAGCCGCGTCCCGTACGAGAGCTCGACCCCGCGCCCGGTGAGATCCGACGCGCGCCACGTCCAGGCGGTGGGCCGCCTGATCACGGCGACCCAGGACGTGGCGACGGGCGAAGAGCGTGTCAGCTGAGCGGCGGGTACCCATCCAGGGTAACCCCACCTGTTGCGCGGGGTCGGCTGGCTCGGCACGGCGATCTTGACCCATCTGCCGGAGGTCGCGAGCACGTAGACGCGCTCTCCGTACAGGGCCTGCGTCTCGAGCCGGCCGACCAGCCAGCGCTTCTGGGTCGTCGTCATGCCCGCAATCCAGCCGCGCGGGTCGGCCGGGTTTGCCACAGCGCGTGCGTCCACGGACCGCGCCAAACCCGGCTTGGTCCACAGCGTAGCAACCGAGACGGCAACCCGTCGCGAAGGCGGCGGCGAGCCTGCGGCGGCCGCCCCCGCCGGCTGTGGCGCGCACGCAGCCCACGCCCCCAGGACGACGGCAAAGAGTAGCGCCGCGATGGCCCCACGCATCCGTATCACTGTCTGGGTCTTCACTTTCCACCCTGAGCCTTGAGCCGGCTTTGAGCTCGCCCTGCGGCTCGCCCCCATCCGCCACTCCCCGCGCCGGCACAGCCAGGTACTCACCGGCCTCGCGACGAGCCTCTCGATCGAGCTCACGCGGCTCGCCGTCTCGCTTGCGCTCGACGCCTGGTACCGCATGAGCGACGTCGACGATGTGCTCCTCAACGTCGCCGGCGCGCTGCTCGGCTTCGGGCTGGTGAGAAGGATGACAAGAAGCCTGTAGCCGGGTCGATCGGTACTCGGCTTATCGGTGTATGCAACCCGCCGATGATGAGGCGACGCGCAGCCCCATGCAGTGTAGCAGAGGGCGATAGAGAGGGCGCCACCCCCGACAGCAATCCGCGCCCCGCTCTCCCAGTCGCGTAAAGCGCCAGGGGCGCGCAGGGGCGCGGACGGTAAAGCCAGGTCCTCGCCTCGCTGTTGCCGCTTCGCACCGGTGACACTGGTGCGAAGCGGCAACAGCTGAGGTTCACAAGCCTGCGAACAAGCTTACAAGCCTGCTTTCTACACCTCCGGCCTGGGGATCGACATCACCCACTCGCCGGTGGTGCGCCGCACAACCGTGTGAGTCGGCCAGACGGCGAGCGACGTAGTAGGCAGCTCGATGACGGCCGGGCCCGGAATGACTACCTCTGCGGCCACCGCCTCGCCATCGTAGATCCTCGCCTCCTGAGGGCCATCCTTGGGATCGAAGATGACCTGCCTCGTGGAAACCGGCTCGGCCTTGTCGCCGACGGTTGCCGTGATCGTACGCTCGCCGGAGGACACCTGGGCGACAGTGGCCCTGAGGCGCAACGCCACGATGTCCAGAGGCATGCCGGGCATCGCGTACGAGTAGAGCCGGCGATGCTGCTCCTCGAACTCGCGAGTCAGCTCCTCAACGGTCTTGGGAGTAACCTCACCACCCAGCACAGGAACGAGCAGCTCGTGCACCTGGAACGAGTACTTTACGTCGGCGAACCGGGCGATCTCCACGTCGGCGGCGTCGATGCCCTGCTCCGTGAACTGCTCGAATGCGTGCGCCTCCATCTCGTCGAAGACCTTCTGAACATCATCGAGATCGAGCTTGTCGCTGCGTGTGGGATAAGCAGTGACATCCCAGTGCACGAGGTCGGCGACGACCATGCCGTACGCACATACCTGTCCGGCTTCGACGGGGAAGAGGATCTTGGTAATCTCCAGCTCCTCAGCCATCTTGCCGGCGTGCGCGCCAGCCGCGCCTCCGCCGACCACCATCGTGTAGCCGCGAGGATGGATACCCCGCATCACGGAGACCGCCTTCATGGCGCCGACCATATTGGTGTTCACGATGCGGTACACCGCGGCAGCTGCCTCTTCGATCGACAGCCCGAGGGGCTCGGCAACGGTAGCCATGGCCTTGCGGGCGGCCTCGACATCGAGCTTCATCTCGCCGCCGACGAAGTTGTCCGGGTTGTAGTAGCCCAGGATGAGGTTCGCGTCGCTGACCGTCGGCTCCGTGCCGCCGTGCCCGTAGCAGGCCGGGCCCGGCATCGCGCCGGCGCTGCGAGGCCCGACGCACAGCATCCCGCCGGAGTCCACCCAGGCGATGCTGCCGCCGCCGGCGCCGATGGAGTGGCTGTCGGCAGCCGGGAGGCCGAGGGCGATCTCGTCGACCTCTGCATCGCGGGTCATGGGGATCTCTCCGTCGGTCACGAGAGTGACCTCGAAGCTCGTGCCCCCCATGTCGACGATGATGAGGTCCTTGTCGCCTTCTGCCTCAGCCAGCGCGATGCCGGCCGCCGGGCCGGCCGCCGGGCCCGAGCCGATGGCGAACACGGGACGGCGCATGATGTCTGAGACCCGCGCGACGCCTCCGCTTACCTGCATCACCATGAGGCCGTGCTTGTAGCCGTTCTCGTTGAGGTAGCCGGTCAGGGAGTCCAGGTACTCGCCGAGCGCCGGCCCGACGTAGGCGCTGAGCACCGTCGCGCAGGTACGCGGATACTCACGGATCGCCGGCATGACGTCCGACGAGATCGCGATATGCGCCGAAGGCATTTCCTCGGCGATGATCTCGGCGACACGCTGCTCGTGCGACGCATTCACCGGCGACCACATCAGCACAACGGCGACCGCATCGATGTCGTGCTCCTTGAACGTGCTCAGCGCATCGCGCACGCTCTGCTCGTCGAGCGGCGTATGAACGGAGCCGTCGTAGATGACGCGCTCCTTGACGCCCAGGCGCAGATGGCGGTCGACCAGCGGCTCAGGCGGCGGCATGTGCAGGTTATAGCGATCGGGCTTGAACCCGTCTCGCAGGAACAGGATGTCGCGGAATCCCTCGGTGTGGATCACGCCCGTCCTCGCCCCCACGCGCTCGATCAGCGTGTTCGTGGCGACAGTGGTTCCGTGGACAACCAGGTCGACAGTCGACAGATACTCCTTCACCGAGACGCCGTCGCGCGTGGCGAGCTTCTCGATGCCGATACGAACTGCTCGCTCGAGCTCGTCGGGAGTAGAGGCTACCTTCATGTTGTACAGCACGCAGCCGCTCTCGTCGACCACCACGAAGTCGGTGAACGTGCCGCCGATGTCGATCCCGAGTCGCTTGCGGGACACGGTCATCATTGAGTCCTTTCCGTCGTCATTGGATCAGAGCGTGTAGTCAGCGTCGGGCGGCGGCGCCGGAGCCAGCTCGAAGGTGTCCCCTGGCTGCTGCACCTCTTTGTAGTAGGTGCCGGCGTTCGGATAGTCGGGGACGATGAACTCCAGCTCGCCGCGCTCGTCGGCGATCTTCGCCCTGCGCGCTTTCGTCTTCTCCTCGTCGACGGTGACTCCATCGTCGCAGAGCACCAGCCCGTAGATCTCCTCGGCCGTCTTACGAGTGATGAAGCCGTCCTTCAGGTCGCGGGCCACAACGTTGGCATCTCGCTCGAGCGGGTCGCCGTAGCCGCCGCCTCCCGACGACGTCCCAACGAACCTCTCGCCCTCAACCACTCGCAAGTAACCGATGGGGCCTGTGACCAGCTTGGTGCCGTCCTTGTTGATCCGATAGATGGCGCCGCCGTCGGCCTGCGTCCCTCCGAGCAGCCCGTAGGGCGGATTGAAGAAGCCGTCACCATACGGATAGACGTCCACCTTGGCGCCGGCCAGCGGCTCCCACTCGAAATGAATCCCGGGGCCGCCGCGGGTACGACCCTGACCCATGGAGTCGGGGCGGATCTCCTGCCGATGGATCAGCAGTGGATACTGCATCTCGAGCAGTTCGTTGGGAGAGAACTTGAGGGCGCCGTTGGTACCCGTGGAGTACATCATCGGCCAGCCGTCGTACTCGAGGCACGCGCCTCCGCCGGAGCCGGCGTTGGTGTAGATGACGGAGAACGGGGTTGGATCGTCGGGATCGCGACGGTCTATGCCGACGTTCACCGACTCAGGCGCGATGCGAGCAGCCCCAGCCATCGCCTGATCGGGGATAGCCTGGGCGAGGCACTTCCAGACGGCGTCCGAAATGGCGTCGGCCGGCACGATGGTGGCGTCGGCCGTAGAGGCCGGCCACTCCGCATTGCAGACCGTACCCTTCGGCGCAATGACCTCGATGTGCTTGAGACAGCCGCTGTTGTGCGTCAGATCGGTAGGAAGGCAGCACAGCACTGGAAGACTCGCAGCGTTCTGACAGTTGGCCCAGGAGGAGTTGGTGCCGCCTCGCGTCTGCGGATCGCTGCCCGTGAAGTCGATGATGATCTTGGTGCCGTCGATGGTCAGCGTGCACTCGACCTTGATGTGGGTCATGCCGGTACCGTCGGAGTCGACCCATGCTCTGCCTGTGTACGTGCCGTCCGGCATCTCCGCGATGACGGCGGAGGTGCGCTCGTCTGCATACTCCATGAGCTGGTCGCCAAGGGTGACGAGCGTGTCGATGCCGTAGCGATCGACGAGCTCGAGCATCCGGCGGCCACCGGTCTTGCAGGACCCGACCATCGACATGAGGTCGCCCAGGACGAAGTCGCGGTAGCGCATATTGGCGAGATACAGCTCGAGAATGTCCTTGCGGGTCTCGCCATTCTCCTGCAGCTTGACGGGCGGCATCTGGAAGCCTTCCTTCCAGATGTCGGTAGCCTGAACCGGCACGCTGGTGTTGAACGCGGAGCCGACGTCCATCTGATGGCCGGTGGCCACCGCCCAGAAGCGATGGACGCCCTCATGGAAGATCGGCATCGCCACGACCAGGTCGCCGATGTGGCTCGTGCCATGATAAATGCTGTTCATCATGTACACGTCGCCTTCTTTGATCCCGTCCTCGCCGAAGTGCTCGACGATGCCGGACACCGACACCGGCTGCGCGTTCACGTGGATCGGCAGGCCGTCGAACATGGCCAGAGCGTTCGGGGGATTCGCGGCGTCGTAGATGCCGCACGAGAAGTCGCGGACCTCGGAGATAATCGAGGACCACGCCGAGTACTCCAGGGTGAGAGACATCTCCTGGACGCAGGATTCAATGGCGTGGAACAGGACCGCAAACGTCGTCGGATCGAGACGTGCGGGCGACGATCCAGACGCCGCTTGTCCGCTGTTTGTCATGACCACCACCTCCACGGGGTTGCCGTGTTTGCGCTGGTGGGGAAAGTTGCCCCGGGGCGAGTAGCTGCCCTCCTGCTACCTCCCCCGCCGAGCGTTGTTAAAGAGCGTCCTTAATAGCCAAATATATACAACAGGCCCGACTCCAGTGGAGAAGTACAGACCTCCCACGCTACGACCCGGACGTCAGCCCGGTGGAGCGTGGTACGAGCTGCGCGCTCCCGCCGCCGCCTGAAGCGGCGGCGGGAGCGCACCTGGCCTACGTCTTACGCGACCGCCCTCGACGCAGCGATCGCCGCAGAGGCGCTCAGCTGATCCTGGGCAGCGGGATGCGCGCACTCTGATTCGGGAAGTAGTCCTCGCAGTCGCCCTCGCGATACACATCGTAGGTGGCGCAGTGGAGGCCGCCGCCGAAGGGATATGCGTCGCGGAACGGAACGGGGATGACCTCGAAGCCGAGCTTGTCGAACTGCTCCTGCTGGTACACCTCGCTCGCCTCGACGCAGACGGTCTTGGGGTCGAGGACGAGGCAGTTCATGGAGAGCCAGACGCTGGAGTAGCACAGCGGCGGCGGGGTGTCGTGGGCCGGCTGCGCCGCATCCACGATCTCCCAATCGTTGTCGTCGAAGATCTTGCGCTGGCTGGGATCAAGCCGGCGATTCGGGTTGTTGAGGATGAGGCCGGGACGCACTGGCGTGAAGGTGGCGTCGATGTGGATCGGATACGGGTCGCCGGGGAAGTTCACGGCGTGCACGCGATGGTCCGGGAAGTGACGCTGCAGCCAGTCGATGCCCCTCATGTTGGTCGTGAAGCCGTGCTGGACGAAGAGGTCCTTGCCGAAGCGAGCAGGGTCGGCGGGATCGACGAGCGGCTCCTCTTCGGTGGTTACGTAGAACCGCTCATTCATCCACTTGAGGCGCTGCTCGATGCCGATGTGGTCGCTCAGGTAGTCGGGGCGGAAGGACGCATCGGTAAGACGCGGCTTGGGGCAGGACTCCCACCTGAACCCCGGATCCTCCAGCGACCACTTGTTGAGGAGCGGCCGGTGGGCGAGATACTCGAAGAAGTGGCAGCGATAGGACATCGTTCCTTCGAGCATCTCGCGGCCGACCGTAAGGATGTTCTCACGCGGCGACATGCAACCGTACATGGTCTCGCACGACCAGTCGGGGGTAGCGATAGCCCTGTTCCACTGAATCGGGGTCGGACGATCGACTTTGATGCCACGCTTCTCCAGGATGCTGACCAGGTTGTCGAGCTGCGCGTTGGCGGCCTCGACGGTATGCAGCGGACGCGGGCCGTACTGACCGCGCATGTCGCTGTCCTCGGGAATCTTCGCGTTGAGCCCAGGCTCTGGGGCAGGAACGCAATGGAAGTCCGCCACTCCGACCACAACGTGCTTGAGCGGATCCCACTCGTTCCATGACTTTACGATGACGTTGCTGTCGTCTTTCCAAGCCACTATGACTTCCTCCTTGGTGCTCGCTGCTGCTCTTGAGGTATCAGACGCATGCCCATGACTCAGAGCGACCGGGTATCCCGCCTCTCATCGTCGTGTGGTCTTAACTGTAACGCGTCGCGACAGGGGCAGTCAACAGGCTGAATGCGGCTCACACACACGTCTCTCCATCGCTAATGCGTCCAAAACCGGGGTCGCTCGCGATGGCGAAAGACACCACGCCTTCACTCCTGGCCGGCGGGCGCGGAAGGCGGGCGCCTCGAGGGCCGACCGCCGTGCCCGCCGCCGCGGGGCCCGCAGCGCCAGGAGCGGACTCGGCTCAGCGCTGCGCCCCGGACTCGCCGACCGGGGTCAGTCGTGGGGGAAGGAGGCTCCGGTAGTGCAGCTCCAGGTGAAGCCACGTCTCGACTCGCGCCACGAACGCCAGGGGGCGGATCTCCTCGTCGAGAAAGCGTAGGAGGTCCTCCGGATCCACGCTGACGACCTCGACCATCAGATCAAAGTCCCCGGCGCAGATGGCGACGTAGATGACGCCCGGCAAGGCCGCGATCTCGTCCGCAGCGAGACTGGCCCGATAGGTCGGGTTCAGTGAAACCATGCAGAACGCCGACGTGGTGTAGCCGATGCCGGATGGTACGGTCAGCGCCATCACCCGCAGCATCCCGGACTCCGTCAGCCGCCCGACCCGGCGACGCACCTGCGCCTCGGAGATACCCAGGTTCCGGGCGAGCTCGCGAAAGGCGACGCGGCCATCGAGGCTCAGCGACTCGATGATCTGCCGATCCAGGTCGGTGACCACGATCTCCGCGCCCGTCGGCAGTCGTCGTCCGGGCTTCGCGCCCGTCGCCTTGTAGGCGGCAGCATCGAAGGCGGGAAAGCGATAGTGCAGCTTCAGATAGGGAAGCATGTGAATGGAGCTGATGCCGGCCATCTGCGCACACTCGTTAATGACCTCCACGAGGCTGTCCAGGCTCTCGCCGTGGAACTCCGCGACAACGTTGTAGCGGCCCGCCACCACCACGACGTAGAACGCGCCGGGAAGAGCGGCGATCTGCGCCGCCACATCCCGGACGTTGGCGGCCGGCGCCACGACGATCCCGACGATGCTGATCACTCCATAACCGAGAAGACTCGGGTCGGTGACGGCAGTGATGTGGATGACTCCCCGCGCCCGCAGATCCTCGACGCATCGCCGCACCTGCTTCTCCGGAACGCCCAGCTCTTTCGCCATCCTGGAGAAGGGAGCGCGACCGTCCACCTGCAGGAGGCGGATGAGCTGCTGCTCGAAGGGCGTGAGCTCGGATGCCTGCAGCAGAACCTCTCCCACCAACTGGACCTCCCCCCAGTCGCGCGAGCCACTCGGCCGCCGCCGAGACCCGCATCGCGGCTCCCACGTGTGCTGCTTCTCGTCGTCCAGCCACGCCAGAGACAGGGTACCGCATCTCGTCTCGTCCGGCGCCGTATGCCCGGGAAGAAGCGGAGCTACTGCCCGGTGCTCAGCATGAAAGCCATGACGATGCCTTTCGACCGCAGGATGTGATGCTCCATGGCCGCGGCAGCTCCATCGCCGTCTCCGCGCTCAATGGCATCCATGATCTCCGGGAGCTCCGCAACCCAGTCGGACAGCGGCAGGTAGAAGTCCACGTCCACGCGAACCAGCGCCAGCATTTTTTCGACTTCCCGGGTGAATACGTCGTGCAACCGTCTGCTGCCTGACAAGCGGCAAACCGAATCATGGAACTGCAGGTCGAGCATCACCGCCGCGCCGGCGTCGTCGTCCTCGCTTGCCTTCTGAAGCCGGGAAACGAGTCGTCGCAGAACGCGGAACTCACTCTCGTCGTGCTTGGCGGCCAGCACCCGAGTAGCGTGACACTCGATGGCCAATCGGAGCTCGAATATGTCGGTCACATCCTCTTCGGTGAGCCGCGCGATGTGCACTCCCTTGGATGTCCATTCCAGAAAGCCCTCTGCGAGCAGAAGCCGAAACGCCTCTCGCACGCTGCCCCGGCTGAGCCCGAGCTCCTCGGAGAGGCGGCTGTCCGAGAGCTTCATCCCAGCCGCCAGCTTCCCCGCCAGTACGAGCTGACGGATCAGCTCAGCGACCTGGTCCGCAAGCGAGGCCCTTGGGTGGAAGGCGCCGAGAATGGGCTCAGTGGATGTCTTGCCTGGGTCCGGGATGCTCGTCTCCTTGATTGCGTGTATCCCGCTCGATTCTACCAAGTGCAGACGCCCCCTGCGTCCGTCGCCCGGCCTTGCGCCAACGGCTTGATGCTTGATGTAGTATTGTACGACAATCCGACAGTGCGACAGCGACAGTCACCAGTCGAGCACACTCGAGCACACGATTGAGAGGAGCTAATCGATGATGACGTCAAAGGAGCGAATGGAGGCCGCGTTCCAGTGCCGGGAGGTAGATCGAGTCCCGGTGTTCTGCGAGCAGGGCGGGATCAATCGCAGGGCTCTCGGCATCAGCTACTACGACATGGTCACCAACGGGGAGCTCAACGCCCGTACCGACCTGGCGTGGCACGACCTCATCGGCGACGACGGCGTCGGCGTTTACTTCGATACGTGCGTTCTCGCCGAGGGCTTCGGCCAGAAGCTCATCTACATGAACGACGAGCCTCCCTATCCGGATCCGAGCCAGTACATGCTGAAGTCGGTTGATGACTACGAGAAGCTGGAGCGCTTCGACGTCCTCAGCATCCCCCGCTTCCAGGAGCAGCTCAAGGGCACGGACATCGTCGTCGACAAGGCCGGCGACGACATTCTGGTGCGCTCGATCTCCGTGGAGCCCTTCGTCACGCTCGGCGAGATGCGCGGCATGCAGCAGCTCCTGATGGACTGCGTGCGTTATCCGGAAGAAGTGCGCGCCGCCCTCGAGATCGTCACCGATATGGAGATCGACTACTGCCGGGCGCTGATCGACCACGGCACCCGCTGGATCATGCTCTGCCACGACTACGGCAACGCCTCCATCATGAGCGAGAAGCTGTGGCTCGATCTCGAGCTCGACTGCATGAGGCGCCTGCACCGCGCCATCAGGGAGAAGGGCTGCTACCTCCTCATCCACGACTGCGATCCGAACCCCTACGTGGACGCCTCCTTCGAGGTCGGGGACTTCGACGCATTCTGCCTCTGGAGCCTGCCGAAGAACATCGGCCTGTCCAACTGGCGCGAGTTCAAGGAGAAGTACGGCCACGTCTGCCTCAACGGCGTGTGGGAGCCACGGGTGCTCGGCGTGGAGTACAACTACGATCAGGTCAGAGAGACCAGCAAGCAGATGATCCGCGACCTCGGTCCGACCGGCTTCATTCTCGGACCCGGATGCGAGTTCCCCGCAAACGGCGCCATCATCAACGCCAGGGCCATGGTCGACGCCTCCAAGGAGATGGCCGGCGTCGCTATCGAGCCTCGGCCCCTTTCAGCTTTCGGTGACTGACAGCGCAGCCTCGCGCTAGATAAGGAGATACGATGACCGTGAATTCGAAGTTCGCCGCAATCAAAGACGCCCTCCTGGTGCTCGACGAGGAGCGTGTGGTCGAGCTCATAAAGGAGTCGCTGGACGAAGGCGTCGAGCCAATGGCGCTGATTCAGGATGCCCTCGCGCCCGGCATGACCGAGGTCGGCGACCGCTTCGAAAAGGGTGAGTTCTTCCTTCCCGAGCTCCTGATCGCAGCGGATGTCTTCACCAAGACGCTGGATGTCCTCAAGCCGCTGCTGGCCAAGGGAGAGGCCTCGGGCAAGGGCACCATCGTGATCGGAACCGTCGAGGGCGACATCCACGAGATCGGCAAGAACGTTGTCAAGATCATGCTGGAGGTCGAGGGGTTCGATGTCCATGACCTCGGCATCGACGTTACGGCAGACGCCTTCCTCAAGGCGCAGGAGGAGACCGGCGCGCAGATCATCGCCGCTTCCGCGCTCCTCACCAGCACGATGCCGCGGCTCGGCGAGATCGTAGAGGCGGTGAATAAGGAATCCGCCCCGGCGCGAGTCCTCATCGGCGGCGCGCCGGTGCGTGCCGAGCTGGCCGATCGCATTGGAGCGGACGGCTACGCGCCGGACGCCGTCAGCGCCTGTCGTGTCGCGGCTGATCTCGTCTGATCCGAGGCGATGCGCTCGTAGAGCCAGGTCCAACAGGGGACGACGGCCTGGCGCCGAATCCAGATCAATGCCTGAAAATGCTCGCATAGGGGGTTTTATGAGGGGGGCTGCAGAGGAGTCCATCAAGCAGAAGAGAGCAGTTCAAGCACTCACGACACCGCACACGAGAGGTGGTGAGCAATGGCGTCCAACGGATCCGTTGCAGTAGAACCAAAGCTGATCAGTGACGAATACGGTCCAGAAATCAAGGTACCCGGTACGGACCGGACCTACAGGCTTGTCGATCTCCTGTTCATCTGGTTCGGGGCCGGTATTGTTACCGGCAACTGGTATCTTGGAGGGTTGTTCGCAGCGCACGGCCTGCCGAAGGCGCTGCTGTTCAACTTCCTGGTCAACGTAGCCACACTGGTCCCGTGGGCCGCGATCGGCTACATCGCCTGGCGTGAGGGAACGACGACCATCGGCGTCACCCGCATGGCCCTCGGCACGCCGGCATCCCGCACCATTCCCGCCATTTACGCCATAATCTTCGCGGCGGGCTGGACGGCGATCAACTCGTTCATCGGAGCCATCTCGGTCTCCTACATCATGAACACCCTGGTCGGTTGGCCCGCCTACCTTGAGCCCGGCGGCGCCAAGACCATGGCGTTCGGCATCATCATCATCATCCTGCTGCAGGGCGTGTTCGTCATGCTCGGGCACAACCTCATCAAATGGATGGAGCTCGTCTCCGGGATCGCCGTCATCGTGCTGGGAATCTGGATGACGGCAGTGATCTTCAAGCACTTCGACATGAGTGCGATCTGGTCGTGGCGTCCGAAGCCAGGCACCGAGTACCTGAGCGTCGCGCTCATCATCGACCTGATCATCGCGTCGAACCTCTCCTGGCTGGCGATCGGCGACTTCTCCAGGTTCGCCAGAACCGGCAAGGGCGCGTACTGGGGCCCCCTGTCCGGGCTGTTCCTGGGCCAGAGCTGGACGTTCACGCTGGGCTCTGTGGGCGTGATCGGAGCCGTCCTGATGACGGGAACCTTCGACGCCAACAAGGCCGACCCAAGCACCACGCTCGCCTCCCTGGGCCTCGCCTGGATGGCGTTCATCATCCTGGCATTCACGACCGTCAACACCAACGCCGTGCTCATGTACGGCGGCGGGCTCGGCCTCAGCGCCATGGTCGGCGGGAAGAGGCTGCCCGCCCGCGCGGGGCTCGTGATCATGACGATCGTGTGTTCTGTCGCGTGCTTCGCGCCGCTGCTGTTCGCGCAGTTCGTCGACTTCGTGACCAACCTCATCACGGTGCTCGGCGGGCTCGTGGTTCCGCTGTGGGCGCTGGTCCTCACTGACTACTTCATCATCAGACGCATGAAGGCCAGCGAGGAGGATCTGTTCGCCGACAGCGGCGGAGTGAGGTACCGCTATACCGGCGGATTCAACCTCTACGGCCTCGCCGCCTGGTTCGCCGGCGGAATCCTGTACTGGGGGATCGTGTACTTCATGCCAGAGGGCGTACAGAACGCCTTCCCGGCATCGATCCCGGCGTTCTTCCTGACGGCGGTGCTCTACTGGATCCTCGGTACGGTCGGTCGCAACAGCGGCTACATCAAGGTCTGAGTAGAGAGCTATCCGGCCCCGCGGCTCGAGAAGCATTCGAGCCGCGGGGCCGGCTTTTTCAGTCGAGGCGCCGGTGCGTCTGCTTGCGCCCCGTACGAGCAATCGCTGCCGACGCCGACGAGGAGCGTGCCGCCATGGGAACGAAGTCGAGGGCCCTCTTGGACGATGTCGCGATGCATGGGCATGGAGCCCCTGATCGCGTCCCTGTCCTCCGCGTGGATGATCATCGCCGCCTGAACCGGAACGTGCGGCGTCCCGGGCAGGACGCGGCCTCCCACGCCCAGCAGGTGCCGACATGAGCCTCGGCGACTACCTCAGCCCGTGGCTCATCGCGCCGTTCGCCGGCGTGCTGTTGTGCATCGCCGTCCTGCCGATGGCGGCGCCGAAGTGGTACGGCAAGCTGCGCAACACGGCACTGGTTATGGCGCTGTTCGGCGTGCCGGTGCTGGCCTATCTTGTGCTCGGGTTCGGCACTGCCGGCTTTGAGCGCATCCTGGTCGCCGCCGAGGAATACCTGTCGTTCATCCTCCTGCTCACCGCCCTGTACGCAATCTCGGGCGGCATCTACCTGACGGGCAACACCCTGGGCACGCCGCGCAACAATCTCATCTTCCTCACCATCGGCGCCGTGCTCGCCAGCTTCATTGGGACCACGGGGGCCGCCGTGCTCCTCGTGCGTCCGCTGCTGCGAGCCAACTCCGAGCGCACGCACATACGGCACATCTTCGTCTTCCTCATCTTCGTCGTCTGCAACACCGGTGGGCTCCTCACCCCGCTCGGCGACCCGCCGCTCTTCCTCGGGTTCCTTCAGGGGGTGAGCTTCTTCTGGACGCTCCACCTCTTCCCCGAGTGGCTGCTCACAAACGGGCTGATCCTCCTGATCTTCTGGATGGTGGACTCGTACCAGTACCGTCGCGAGCCGTGCGCCGCCCTCGCGCTCGACGCCGCGGAGTACGTGCCCTTGCGGCTCGTAGGGGGGCTGAACATCCTGCTCCTGGTCGGCGTGATAGTCACGGTGGCGCTCTCCGGCCCCATTGCACGGGTGGGGTCGGCCATCCACTTTCCGCTGCTGCGCGACGCGCTGCTGATCGCGCTCATCCTCGTGTCGGTGCACTTCGGCCCCGCCGAGCCGCGACGGCTGAACCGTTTCACCTGGGGCCCCATCACGGAGGTGGCCATCATCTTCGCAGGCATCTTCGCCACGATGATTCCGGCCCTGGATATCCTCGAGGCGAACGCCGACAAGATCGGCCTGACCGCCCCCTGGCAGTTCTTCTGGGCGACGGGCTCGCTCTCCGCGTTCTTGGACAACGCGCCCACCTACCTCACCTTCAGCGCTCTCGCCCAAGGCATAACTGACGTGGCGTCGACCGGGGATCTCATGATCCCGGACGTCCTGCCCGGGCTCGGCGTAGCGCCCTCCCAGCTCCTCGCCGCCATCTCCTGCGGCGCGGTCTTCATGGGCGCGTTCTCGTACATCGGCAATGCGCCCAACTTCATGATCAAGTCCATCGCCGAAGAGCACGGCGTGCGCATGCCGAACTTCTTCCACTACATGGGCATAGCGGCCGTGGTGCTGCTGCCCATCTTCGTGCTCGTTACGGTGCTGTTCTTCGTCTGAGCCCGAGCTCCTCGGGATCGGCGCCGTCGCAGGCGGAGCGCCGATCTTGAGGGCCGGCGCTGCCGTAGACGAAGTGCCGATCTTGAGGGCTGGCGCTGCCGTAGACGGAGTGCGAAGGTCGGGACGGCAAGGTATGCGCTACGGCCTTACGCCTGCTTCAGAGAATGGTGGCCAGAGGCGTCGACTCGTGGCATCGCTCCAGACGCACGTTGGCCGCGTTGGCCGACGCGACAGGACTGTCGTGCCGCACATCTGGGTGCTCCTCAACCGGCGTGGGCGGCGTGAGCGCCATCCACACGAGAACTGCAGCCAGGATGGTGAGTACGACGAACGGCATGACGAGCCCGGCCAGCTCCAGGGACCGGCTGCGCTCCCCACGCCAGCGCCGTCCGAGCGCCAGGCCGAGGACGAGCAGGCAGAGGATGAACCACACGATCATGGCCAGCGTCAGACTGTCGCCGCCGTCCTCGGAGAACGTGGCCAGGAGGATCGCGAGCGCGGCCGCCGAGACGGCAACAGCGCACCACAGCAGCCATGCCGGTCGATCACGGCGATAGAGCAGGCCGGCAACGAGCACCGCTAAGGATGCCGCCGGCAGCGCGATGTGCAGGATGTAAAACTGAAGCATCCATGGAGCGCCACCCATGTTCGCCTCCTGCCAACTCTCTGCCGAGACCCAAGAAGGGGAGCATAGACGATGCTCACTCCCGAGAGGAACCTCTACAGCCAGAAGTGTGGAACGATTGACGTCCTCGACTGAGCACCCCTCTATTTCGCATGGGTCCCTTCGTCATCATTCATGAACCCACAGCGCTGAACGTCAAGTCTCTCCACCCACGCTCCATCTTGGCCTCATCACCTGTGGAACATCTTCTGGCATCGAAGGCCGAGAGGCGTTGTTGCAACGAGGGCAGCCGGAGTCGAACCGGCGATGCGGAAGGCTTAGGACGCACTGGCGCCCTCCGCCCCACCGCCTCGACCGGTCGCGTGATTGGAATCGGATACGGCCGCGAGACACCGGTGGCGGCCGGCGGGCTCCTGGCGCTATCGTGAGAGCCAACGCCGTACTGCCCGCCGCTACCGTCTACCCATCGCCCTCGTCTGCGCCGCCCTCGCCGGCTGGCACGGGATGGCGCGCCGCCTGCCCGCCGAGCGGATCGCGGCGCGCGCCGTGCTCGCCCACTACCTCGGCTGGCTGGTCGGCGCCACGCTCTTCCCGCTGCCCCTCGAGGGCGCGAGCGGCAGCGCGGAGCTCAGCGGCCATCTCAGCCAGCCACCCGAACGTGATCCCGCTGGCGACGATAATGGAGAGATAGCACTGGATCCTCATTGTGATGCCGCCTGGTGCGTGGTTCCGAAGTTGAGAGGTCCAGTGGGCCGTTCCCAGCGTATTGGCGAGACTCTGCGCCTTACCCACAAGCCCAAGCTTCGCGGTAATCCATGTGACACCGGCGCCACTCATTGCCGAACCGGTCGCCAGCCACCATTCCCGGAGAGGGGAAATCCAACGAGTCCAGACTGTCCGATAGAACGGCCACATCCGCGTCGGATCCACCCTTCCCACTGGATCCTCGCCGCGTGCTCAATGCGTGCCCGCCACGCGCCGCTGGAGGGGCTCTTCCTGTCGAGGCTGAGGCGATACAGGCTCTGATGTTCGCTCTGCCTGCGAGGGCATGGCCCCGTGCAGCAGCATCCCGAAGAGCACCGATACGGTGTCGCTCTGCCGCAACGCCATAGCTTCCCCCAACCACGTCCCAGCGGACAACACGCAAGCCCGCCTGCACAGTCGCTCCAGCCTCCCCCTCCACTCCATCCGCGCCGTGACGTAGACTGCATCACGATGGTCAAAGCGACGCTCAGCTGGAACGAGATGCGCAGCCGCGCCCGCGCCTTCGTGCGCGAGTGGCAAGACGAGACCAGCGAGAAGTCCGAATCCCAGAGCTTCTGGACCGAGTGGTTTGGCATCTTCGGCCTCAAGCGCCGCGGCACGATCGCCTACGAGCAGGCCGCGAGGCGCGAGTCGACCGGCGGCCATGGCTGGTTCGACGCCTTCTGGCCAAAGCACCTCGCAATCGAGCACAAGTCGGCAGGCAAGAGCCTGGAAGAAGCCATCGACCAGGCGATCGACTACCTCGGCTCCGTCAAACAGTCAGACTGGCCGCGCTACGTCATGTCCTGCGACTTCCGGCGCTTCCTCGTCCTCGACCTCGAGACCGGCGAGAAGACCGCCTTCCCCCTGGAGGAACTCCCGCAGCGCCTCGAGATGTTCGGCTGGATCGCCGGCTACGAGCGCCGCAGCTTCGCCGAGGAGGATGAGGTCAACATCCGCGCCGCCGAACTCATGGGCCGCCTCTACGACCTGCTTGACGCCTCCGGCTACGGCGGCCACGACCTCGACCTGCTGCTCGTGCGCCTCGTGTTCATCATGTTCGCCGACGACACGAGTGTCTGGGAGAAGAGTCGCTTCACCGACTACCTCCTCGACCGCACCGCCGAAGACGGCTCGGATCTCGGCCCCCGCCTCAGCCTCCTCTTCCAGGTGCTCGACACGCCGAAGAGCCTGCGCCAGACCTCGCTTGACGAGGATCTCGCCCGCTTCCCGCACATCAACGGTGACCTCTTCGCCGAGACGATCCGCATGCCATCGTTCGATCGCGCCATGCGCACGCGCCTGATCGAGGCCGCCCAGTTCGACTGGTCCAGCATCTCCCCCGCCGTCTTCGGCTCAATGTTTCAGTCGGTGATGGATGCAGAGCAGCGGAGAAGCCTCGGCGCCCACTACACGCGCGAGCAGAACATCCTCAAGGTGATCGAGCCGCTCTTCCTCGACGAGCTGCGCGCCCGGCTCGAGGCGGCCGCCAGCGTGCAGGCACTCCGCCGCCTGCGCGAAGAGCTCAGCCAGCTCACCTTCTTCGATCCGGCCTGCGGCTGCGGCAACTTCCTCATCGTCGCCTACCGTGAGCTGCGCCGCCTGGAGCTCGACCTGCTGCGCAAGCTGCGCGAGCTTGAGGGCGGCGGCGGGCAGCTGACCACCGATCTCGATGCCCACCGCAGCATCTCTGTCGATCAGTTCTACGGGATCGACATCGAGGAGTTCCCCGTGCGCATCGCCCAGGTCGCCATGTACCTGGTCGACCACCTCGCCAACCTCGACCTCGACGAGGAGTTCGGCCTCTGGTTCCCCAGCTTCCCGATCACGAGCTCTGCCCACATCGAGCTCGGCAACGCCCTGCGCATGGACTGGAACGCGCTCCTGCCCGCGGATGAGTGCTCCTACCTGTTCGGCAACCCGCCCTTCCACGGCATGGCCTGGATGACCGCCGAGCAACAGGAGGACAACCGACTCGTCTTCTCGGGAGCGGATGCCAAGGGCCTGCGCACCGGGCGCCTCGACTACGTGGCCTGCTGGTACGAGAAAGCCTTCGAGTACCTGGCAGGCACGGACTCGCGCGCCGCGTTCGTCTCGACCAACTCACTCACGCAGGGCGAGCAGGCGCGTACCATGGGCCCGATCCTTGCCCGTCACGGCTTCGAGATCGACTTCGCCCACCAGACCTTCCCCTGGACGAGCGAGGCGCGAGGCAAGGCGCAGGTGCACGTGGTCATCATCGGCTTCTCCCGCGCCGGCCGGAGCAAGACGCGCGTGCTCTACGAGTACCCCGACGACAAGGACGAGCCGATCGCCCGACTTACCGACCACATCAACTTCTACCTCCAGGGCCACTCGATCGCTCCGGCGAAGCGCTACGAACCTCTCTTGCCTGGGCTACCCAACGCAACGCAGGGCAACAAGCCTTGGGATGGCGGACACCTGATCGTCGAGCCGGGCGACTACGACGTCGTCGCCGCGGACCCGATCGCGGCCAAGTACCTGAGGCCGTTCCGGCAGTCGACCGAGATGCTGCGCGGCCGGGAGCGCTGGTGCCTCTGGCTCGTGGATGCAGCGCCCTCTGAGCTGCTCAGCTCCGCGGTCCTCAGGGAGCGGCTCCGCGGCGTAGCTGAGGCACGCTCGGCCAGCAAGACGGCGAGCGTACGAGCCCAGGCGAAGACCCCGGCGCTGTTCACGCAGATCCGCCAGCCGAGCGTGCGCTACCTCGCGCTGCCCGAGGTCTCAAGCAAGAACCGCGAGTACGTCCCCGGGCGCTACTACGAGCCCGAGGTGATTGCCGGCAACAAGCTCATCCTCTGGCCGAATGCACCCCTATGGCTGTTCGGCTACCTGCAGTCGGCGGCCTTTACCGCCTGGGTGCGCGCCTTCGCCGGACGCATGAAGAGCGACTTCTCCATCTCGCCGAGCACCGTCTACTTCACATTCCCGTTCATCAAGCCCACCGGCGCAGCGATGGTGCGACTCGAGCAGGCGGCGCAGGCGATTCTCGATGCGCGTGACGCCCACCCAGGCGAGTCACTTGCAACGCTCTACGATCCGCTGGCCATGCCGCACGACCTTCGGCGGGCCCATGACCGCCTCGACAGCATCATCGACGGGCTCTACAGGCTCAAGAAGCCCACAGAAGCCGAGCGGCTCTCTCGCCTGGGAGCTGAGTACGCCGCCCTCACGACACCGCTGGAGGCGACGCCGGCGCGGCGCCGGAACAGGGTCACCAAGTAGAAGAGACTCGGTCTGCCGCCGTGCGCGGGTGAGTAGGTCGTCTGCCTGGACCGAGCAGATATCTACACGACGCCACCGATCCTCGTAGGCCCGTGCTACGCAGGACAATACCGGCAAACGCCAAGCAGATGCCGACTGCAGAAGCGCAGCAGGCGTCAGACGTTTCCGACAAACGGACCTCCGGTCAGACACTGTAGCATGTTCGCGTGGACGACCTTTGGAAAAACAGCCGCAGCGGCTCGCACGCGGGTCGCGGATTCCGCTACCAGGATGCTGTCGCCACTGAGCTAGCAGTGCAGGCTTGGGCGGGAGAGCAACCTGTCCGTCGGCTCGTTCCTGAAGGTCTGGACGATATCTCCGTAGACCTGGATGGCCGCTGGCTTCACCTCCAGGCAAAGTCGAGACGAGAGCACCGCGGCAAGTTCAGTCTCCGTGACTTGTCGTCCGTGTGGCCACATCTTGCCAAGCGTCTGATTGCCGATCCAGAGGCAAGGGCTGGGCTGGTCCTGGAGCGACCCCTTCTCGGAGTCGACACCGGCTTGCGTGGGAGCCTAGCAGAGGTCGCAACAAGTTCGGTGAAGGAGGTTATCGGACGCGCCATTGCCGGCATCAGTGTCGACGAGTTCCTCACCCGAACCTGCGTCATCGTCACTTCCGCAGATCAATCGACGGCCGTTCGCCTGCTGGCAGAGAAACTCAACAGTACACCTGCCACGTGCGCGGCCCATTATGGAGCAATCCGAAGCGAAATAGCACGCCTCGCCGACGAGAACGGCCTTCGCGACGCCCGCAAGGACTGCATGAGGCGCACTACAGATCGGCATGAGAGGGTCGCCTAGGCTGTCCTATCCCCGAGTAGTACCGACACTCGGAGCTTTCTTGCCTCAGTGAGATGGGGCGACGCATCCTTTCCCGTAAGGACTGTCCAGGTTCTCGCGGAAGGAGCGTCGCCCCATGACCAATGATGATGTCTTGTACGCCTACCGTCTACGCGTGCTGGCCAGCGCGAGAGAGCTCGGCAGTGTGGCCGCGGCCTGCCGCCTGCATGGCATCCACCGTTCGACCTTCTACCGCTGGAGGAACCAGGCCGAGCGCTTCGGGGCCGAGATCCTCAGGCCCCGCGAGCGCCGCCGCCCGCAGATGCCGAACGCGATCCCGGTGCTCGTCGAACAGCGCATCGTCGCCTTCGCCCTCGGGCACCCCGGCTACGGGCCGGCGCACATCGCGAGTGAGCTCGCCAGGCCAAAGTGGGGCGGCTTCAAGGTCTCAGCGAACGGCGTCTGGCGCGTGCTGCGTCGCCACGGTATCGGCACGCGCGCCCTCAGGCTCGGCCTGCTCGCCGGCTACGCCGCGCCGCCGGAGCCGGCCCGTGAACCCGAGCCCGAGCGCCACATCCAGGCCGCACGCCCCGGCGAGCTCGTGCAGATGGACTGCTTCTGCATCGGCCGCCTCAGCGGCACGGATGGCGTCGTCTGGCAGTACACGGCGATCGACGCCGCGTCCGCCTTCACCTGGGCCGAGCTCTACGTCACGCCGCGTAACCCGGAAGCGCGTTACTGCAGCGCGCTCGCCCGGCGCGTGGCCGAGGAGCTCTCCGCGGCCGCTTGGCAGCTCGAGCGCGTCACGACCGACGGCGGTAGCGAGTTTCGCAGCGCAACTTTCATCGCCGCTCTTACACGTCTCGGCGCATCCCGCACCCGGATCAGCCCCGGCCGGCCGCAGTCGAACGGCTTCGTCGAACGTGTGCAGCGCACCATCCTCGAGGAGTGCTGGAAGCCGGCCTTCGCCCGCTACCTGGTGCCCAGGTACGTCGGTCTGCGGCGTGAGCTCGAACGCTATCTCAAGCACTACAACTGCGATCGCACGCACAACGGACGCCTGACCAAGGGCAGGATCCCCGCCGAGGTTCTCGGTGCCGCTAAGATGTATCGCTAGCGGGATGGATGTGTCGCCACATCTTGGGGACTGTACAGCCTAGGCCGTCACAAGCTGAGGGTGCTGTTGTAGCGGCCGGGCTCGCCCGACTCGTTGATCCATGTCACGCTGATCCCCGAGGGAATCGGATCGTCCATGGTGAGACCGAGCAAGTAGTGGCACTTTGACTGTGGTCCGATCTGTTTGATCTCGCCCTGCAGATCAACCACGCTGTTGTGCTCCATCACGGGAACCCCATCGAGCACGACTTCTACCTCATTGGCTTCGCCCATACCAAGGTTCTCGAGAACAAGCAGGTGGCGCACCCTGCCGCTGCTGTTGAAGTCCTTGTCCATGTAAGCCCGGAGACGGGCTTCGGAGGGCGTTACTGCGACGGAGCTGGTGCCCGTGACATCCGGGACGCTTCCACTGAAGTCCCCTGCCTGGTGCCATCTCACGCCGGTCAGCTTCACTTCGCACCCCGCGTTAGCCAACCTGTCCGCCAACTGCTGGCGACTCTGCGAGTCGTCGTTCACGCGCAGAATGTGTCGGCCCGCAACATCGCTGAATGGCCTGAGATCCCCGAACTGAACGAGGACGGTGCGATCAGGGTCTCGTCCCATGGCCATCCCGGCCTCGAAGAGCACGTTCGGCCGAGCTTGGGGCGTGGGACTCGTCTCGTATTCGGGGTCGAACTCGTTGCGGTACTCCTCTCGCAGGCTCGCCTCGTCGTCTGGTGTCATGAACACGACGATGGCCTGCGCCATAGAGAAGGCCTTCTGCAGGACCTCGCCGATGTACGGGTTGGGCTCGCCGGTCGCCGCCAGCGCCTCGGTGAACTCGATGGGGCGAAGATTGATGGCCTGCAGGAAATCGAACAGGGCATCCCGCGCCTTCATGTTTCGACCGTGAACGACGAATACGTCGCGAGGGTCGGGCACGCCGCCCTCTGCCTCTCTCGGTGTGGCCGTCTTGAGTATGGATCGCCTCACATCCTCGCCCGAACAGAACACATGCCACTCGCGCGTATGCTGCATGTCGGTGATGTTGCGGCGCCGCTTCAAGGCATAGGCCCTCTCGTATATGGGGATCCAGCGCTCGTCAGTGCGCACAATCCTCATGCTCTGCGCCTGCTTCCATCTAACGAGACGACCACCGAGCGATACGTCTTCACCAGAAGTAAGCTTGGCTGCAAGCTCATGGACCTCATCTTCTTCAAGGTCCATCTCATACAAGACAGACCCTTCGTACGGCACGAACTCGATGTGGAAGTACACGTCCATCCCCCCGCTTCTGCCGTTGCTAATGACGCCACGTAGCTCATCGTATCAACCGTATCGGTCACTCTTGTCGGCAGCATGTCGGCAGTATGTCGGCGCCATGTCGTCAGAATCGCCGAATCAGAAGATGGGCGCGCGGACGCGCACGCCCGGAAACCGTCAGATGCAGGGAAGTTCTTGGAGGCGGCGACCGGAGTCGAACCGGTGATGGAGGTTTTGCAGACCTCTGCCTTACCACTTGGCTACGCCGCCACCGAGGGCGCCTCCGGACGAAAAACGGCGGACGACAGAGGAGCGCCTCTGCCCCTCCGCCGGGACGTCCAGAGCTACTGGAGCGGGTGAAGGGACTCGAACCCTCGACCTTCTGCATGGCAAGCAGACGCTCTAGCCAACTGAGCTACACCCGCGACAGGCGCGGATACTATCAGCCGCCACGAGGCAACGCAATTCAGAATGAGCGTGGGAGCCGGGAGCGACGGCCGGTGCGCGAATGGCACACGACAGTCGGTGCGCGAATGGCACGCGACGGCCCGCACGCGTAACCGTCCGTGAAAAGATGGTGCGCCACTCGTCGTCGCGCCCGGCGGGGCGAGGCGGCGCGGCAAAGAGCACGGCAAGCCGCCGCACGACGGGAAGCACCGCGAACCGCGGCACGAAGGCGGTGAAACGCGCGGAGCCGACGGTTAGCGAGAGGCGGCGTCGAGAGCCTGGTTCACGAGGGCGTCGGCGGCGGAGTTCTGCTCACGACGCACGTGACGCACCTCGACCTCGTGGAACCGGCGCAGGAGCAGAACGGCCTCCGCGTGCATGGCCTTGAGAGTCGCTTCCTTGACCTTGTACTGCCCGTTGACCTGGTTCACAACCAGCTCGCTGTCCATGAAGACGCGCAGGCGGCGCACGCCGCGGTCGAGGGCTATCTGGAGGCCGCTGAGCAGGGCCTGGTACTCGGCGACGTTGTTGGTGGCGGTGCCGATAGCCTCGGAGAGCTCCGCGACGACCTCTCCCTCGGCGGTGAGCAGGCGCGCGCCTATCCCGGCAGGGCCGGGATTGCCGCGCGCGCCGCCGTCGGTGTAGAGAAGGTGCCACTCGTCGTCGCGCCCGGCGGAGCGAGGCGGCGCGGCGGAGGGCACGGCGACGGACGCAGCGACTTCAGCGACGGCGGAGGGCGCGGCGCCAGGCGCAGCGGAGAGAGCAGCACCAAGTGCGGCGGCTTCGGCGGCCGCCGAGGGCGCCGGGTCGGAGCGCCAGACCCCGGCGCCAGCGCGGAACGTCTCGACGCGCACGCCGGAGGCGGCCAGCGCGTCGCGCAAGCGCTCGCTCCAGAGCAGCACGGCCTCCTCCTCGGTGAGGCCGTGCGGAGCGTCCACCAGCGCGAGGCCCCGCGCGGCGGCGTTGCGCGCCTCGTGGTACTTGACGTCGCCGGTGACGAGCACATCGGCGACGGCCGCCACGCCGCGGGCGATGGCCTCGGCGCCCGAGCCGGGCAGCACGGCCACACGCTTCACAAGGCGCGCCGGGTCGCCGGCGTAGCGCGCGGCGGGCAGGCCGAGGGCGGCCGCGACCTCGGCGGCGAACTCCGCCAGCGGCATCGCGGCCGGCAGCTCCCCAGCCCTGCCCAGGCCGAGGCTCGCTATCTCATTCTCGAGCGAGTACACATCGTAGGCAGGCTCCTCGTAGGGATGCGCACCCACGTAGGCGCCGAGCACGCGGCGGCGCAGCCGCCGCGGGAAGACGACCTCGATGCGCAGCTCATCGACGGTCTCGTCACGGCCGGCGCGGCCCAGACTGGGCGCAGCGCTCTCGCGGCCGAAGAACATGCCTTGGCCCTCGACCGACCAGGAGCAGTGCTCGTAGTCGCCGATCACGCCGGCGCCGGCGGCGAAGAGCGCCTTGCGCACGAGGTCGGCGTCGTCGGCCGGCACGAAGCCGACTAGCTTGCAGACGTCGGCGGCGGCCGGCGCCAGCGGCGCCGCCGCCTCCAGCCGCAACATGCTCGCGACCACGTCGGCCAGGCCGCCGTGCGCCTTGTCGAGATTGGTGTGGGCGATCAGGACTGCGATGCGCTCGCGCGCGGCACGCAGCGCCACGCGCGCGGTGGGATCCTCATCGGTGAGCCGCTCAAGGGGCGAGAAGATGAGGGGATGATGCCCAAGGACGAGCCCACACCCGAGCCGGGCCGCCTCGTCGAGCGTGGCATCGTCGACCTCGAGGGCAACCAGCACACCCTGCGCCTCGTCGGCGAGCCCTCCGACCTGCAGGCCGACGTGATCCCACGGCTCGGCAAGGTCGAACGGCGCCAAGCGGTCGACCGCCGCAATGATGTCGCGTACCAGCATGGCCGCGATTCTAGCACCGCCCGCCCGGACGCCCTCCTTACTTCACGTTCCAGACCGGCGTGCCCACGCTGCAGCGCGCGAACAGCCAGAGAATGTTGCTGTTGGCGAGCCGCGTGCAGCCGTGCGAATAGGCGCGCGGGAAGCGGTTCAGCAACCAGGGCTCGTTGGTGCCGTGAATCGCGTACAGACCTAAATAGCGCATGCGCCGCGGGCCGTACGCACCCCACATGTTGGAGTCCATCGCGTAGATCTTGAAGCGACCCAACGGCGTCGGCGTGGAAGGCTTCCCGAGCACGCACTTGAAGACCCTCACGATGCGGCCGCGCTCGTGGTAGTAGAGCTTGTACTGCGACTTGTCGACGACGATGAAGCGCGCGTAGCTCGTGGGCACGCCGTACGGGTTTGGGTTCCTGAGGCGGACCCTGCGGGGCGCCCCCACGGCGGCCACATGGTCGGCATCGGCCGCCATCGCCACCCGGAAGGAGTAGACCCCCCTCCCCGCGCTCTTCCATCGATAGACCGCCTTGGACCGCGAGTTGAGGCGCAGGGTCCGCCAAGGCTTCCAGACACCCTTGACCCGCCGTTGGAGGATGACGGTCGCGCCGGGATGGGCGGGGATCGTCCGTGTCGTGAAAACGACCCGCTGTCCCTCGTACACGGACCTCGTCGCGCTCAGTGGAAGCCGCGGCTTGACGCCCACCGCGGCCTCTGCCGCAGCGGCCTCCCAGGTCTCATCCCCATTGAACTCGACACGGTAGACGGTGTTGCGGCGCGGCTTGAACCGCCAGACGGCCGAGCCGCGGGCGTCGGCCGTAGCGGTGCGAATCTGCGTGAACTCCGTCTCGCCCGGCAGCCTGCGGCTGAGGACGAGGTCGGCGCCGGGCACGTCGAGATGGGCGGTGAGAGTCGTCACGGAGCCGACGCGCACCTTGGCGGGCACCGCCTTGAGCGTGAGCCCCGGCGGCGTCGGCTCGGCCGGGTTCTCTTCGGCGACGGCCACCCCGGCCGCCAGGGCGGCCGCGAGGAGAGCTACCGCCAGCGCGAGCGTCGCCGCCCCCATGCGCCTCTTTACGAAACTCGCGAGGCCGCCCCCGGCCTCCTGCTGCTGCACTCCCCGTACCCGCATCGCTCTCCTCCCGCAGATGGCGTGAGCGCCGTCGAGCCGATGGGATCTGCGCCGATCGTTCGACGCCGGCGCAACTCGACTCGATGTGCGCGTATTCTCCCGGCTGTTCGGGTTGTTCGACGGCCGGCCGCCGCGACCTGCCTGCCGCAGCAAGCGCCGGGCCACAAGGCGCCCGGCGGCTGGGCCGCGAGACGCCGCCCGGCCACGCGAAGTAGGATTGGCGGGGCGGAGCGCCCCTCCATGCGTCTCTCCGCAGCACGACCGCGCATCCACACGACGGGAGGCAGCACATGACAGGCAGCGTCACATTCACGACACGGCTCCTCGAGGCCGTTCCGCGCGGGCCGGGAACCGCGAGCTTCCGCTTCGAGAAGCCCGAGGGCTTCACCTATGAAGCAGGCCAGTTCTTCTTCATCACCATTCCCGGGCAGGACGGCCCGCTCAGGAAGCCGTTCACGTACTCGAGCTCGCCGACCGAGCCCTTCCTCGAGCTCACCACCCGGCTCTCGGGCTCAGACTTCAAGAGCGCCCTGGAAGCGCTCGTCCCCGGCGCCGAGGTCGAGATGCAGGCGCCCCACGGTCGATTCGTGCTGAAGGAGGACGTCACCAAGATGGCGTGCCTCATCGGCGGCGTCGGCATCACGCCGATCCGCAGCATGCTCAGGTACCTCGCCGACACCGGCGCCCGCGATCCCGAGATCGTCGTCTTCTACGCGAACCGGTCGGAAGACGGCATCACCTTCGGCGACGAGCTCGCCGAGCTCGAGGGTCGCATGCCCAACATGAGGACGGTCAACGTACTGTCGAGGCCGGGCGACAACTGGAAAGGCCGGCGGGGCTACATCACCATGGATCTGGTGAGAGAAGAGATCGGCGACCCTTCGGCGTGGACCTTCTACCTCTGTGGCCCGCCTCCCATGATGGACAGCATGACCGAGGCGCTCACTGAGCTGGGAGTCCCCAAGAGCCAGATCGTCCTGGAGAGGTTCGGGCCGCCAAAGAAGCAGTAACGGCACGATCCACAACGCCGCCGACCCGCGCGGAGGGCGACGGCCGCGCACCCGCAGCGCGGGTGAAGCCGGCCGAGCGGGCCGATCTCGACGCTGCCGTACTTTACGCACTCGCAGCGCGCTAGTAAGACCAGCCGATCGCTCCTGCGCTCGGCACGCGACGGCCGCGCGCACCCGCGACGCTCGGCCACCTGAGCCCCGTCGAGCCCGAAAACCAGACGGGGCGGAGCCGAAGGTGGGCTCCACCCATATCATGAAGTGGCGTCACAGATCAGGTGACCCCGGCCTGTCCTGCGTCGCCTGGAGCACGAAGGAGGATGGTGGGCCCAGCTGGACTCGAACCAGCGACCGGCCGATTATGAGTCGGCTGCTCTAACCAACTGAGCTATAGGCCCACAACGGTCAATGATACGCTCTGAGGCGCACGCAATGCACGTCGCACGGGTGGGAGCGCCCGGGAGGCCAGGGTCGATGAGCCAGAACAACCGGCAGCAGGCGCAGGGTCCGCGGACGTCGGAGCTCATCCGCCGCACCGCGGTCATCACGCTCACGGTCATCGGCATCGTGGGCCTCGCGTTTTTCTTCGTCGCGATCAAGGAAATCCTCGTCTGGATCCTCATTGGTTTTGTGCTGGCCATCGCCCTCGCGCCCAGCGTGGCATGGTTGCAGCGCCGCGGCCTCCGCCGCGTGCCCGCGGCGCTGCTCATCCTGCTGGCCGTCGTGGCGATCATCACGGGCGCCGTTCTGGCGGTGGCCATCCCCGTGCTCACGCAGACCAGCGAGTTCGTCCTCAATCTTCCGGAGATTGTGCGCTCGGTCTTCAGCCCCGGCGGCGAGCTCCACTTCCTCGAGGTGCGCTTCGGGGTACTCGAGCGGCTGGCCCGGATCACGCCGGCACAGGTCGCACAGATCCTCGTCGGCAACCAGACGACGATCCTCAACGCAGTCAGCCGCGTGGCCAGCGTTGTCGTCGCCATCGTCGGCATCCTCACGATCACGGTGATGCTCCTCATCGAGGGGCCCAAGGCCTGGAAAGCCATCCTCAGCAGTCTCTCCGGCAAGGAGCGCGACTGGGCGGTGCGTATCGGCAACAACTTCCTGCGCTCCACCGGCGGCTACGTCAACGGCACTCTCGCGCTCAGCCTGGTGGCCGGCGTCACCTCGTACGTGATGCTGAGGATCCTCTCGGTGCCCTACCCAGAGACGCTCGCCGTGCTTGTAGCTATCCTCGACATCATCCCCCTTGTGGGCGCCACGATCGCCGCCCTGATCGTGGTGTTGATCGGCCTCTCCACAGGCGGCATCACCGACGGCGTCGTGCTGCTGGTCTTCTTCATCACCTACCAGCTGCTCGAGAACAACGTGCTGCAGAACCTCGTCTACGCGAAGACGGTGGCGCTCTCGCCGCTCGTCGTGTTCATCGCGGCGCTGGTGGGTGCCAGCCTGGCAGGCCTCGTGGGAGTGCTCCTCGCGATCCCGCTGGCGTCAGCCTTCTGGTCGCTGGGCCGCGATTACCTCGCGCTGCGGCGCGAGCGGCAGAGCGAAGAGCCTCCGCCGAAGGCCGGCGGTGAGCCGAAGGCGGCGCAAGGCCCGGGAGCGTGATCCGGGGGCGGCCGCATGCTCTCGCGCAGAAAGCGAAAGGGGCGCCGCGGCCAACGACCGCGGCGCCCCGTTCTCGGCTGGCTCCCCGTGTGCAACCCTCTTCATAACCATTCTCCATCAGACCCTTGAGTCGTAAGCCTTCGATATTCAACGAGTTATCAAAGAGCAGGCCGTTCCCGGTGGAACGGAAGCGGCGTCAAACTCGATTTCCCAATTACTCTACCCAATGCGGATGTCGCAAGTTGTGTCGCAATCCTGTCGCGAATTCAACAGTGGTTGTGTCCGTCGATCAGGTTGGTGCCGACGTCGGCACCGAGGATGTCCCGGGTGTAGTGGAAGGTCGGTGGCAACTCCACCCCGATCGTGGTATCGATCGGGAGCCATTGAAGAAAGGAGAAGCCACCGATGAAGGAACCGTATCAGATCTTTGAACAGCTCGTCGAGCCCCTCCCGGAGGCTGGCGGCGGCGTCTGGCCACTCGCGCTCGAGCCAGGTACCCGCCCCTCCTGGCTTCCGTGCCAGTTCTCGGCCACGTCCGTGGTGTCCTGATCGAGGTGGGCTCCGACGCACCGCCCCGGATGCCGAGGACGTGCTTGGTCCCCGTGTCGCGCAGAGTCTCTACGGTGTCCGTCGATCAGGTTGGTGCCGACGTCGGCACCACGCCAGCTGGAGCCCATACGCGGCACGGATGGCGTGTCCGTCGATCAGGTTGGTGCCGACGTCGGCACCACGGGAACAGATTACGCCGCCCAGATACTGGCTGAACGTGTCCGTCGATCAGGTTGGTGCCGACGTCGGCACCGGGACCAGGGGGAACGCCCCGGTGTCTTTCAGTAAGTGTCCGTCGATCAGGTTGGTGCCGACGTCGGCACCAGGAGAAGGGAGGGCATCATGACCACGACAATCATGTGTCCGTCGATCAGGTTGGTGCCGACGTCGGCACCGTTATTCCTCTTGATTTAATCAAAGCAGAAAGATGGTGTCCGTCGATCAGGTTGGTGCCGACGTCGGCACCCTGAGTCTCCACCTCTTCAACAATCCGACCCGCGTGTCCGTCGATCAGGTTGGTGCCGACGTCGGCACCGCCGAGGTCACGGAAGAGTACAAGACCGCGCTTGGGTGTCCGTCGATCAGGTTGGTGCCGACGTCGGCACCTCGGAATCTGACTACTACTGCACCCTATTTCACGTGTCCGTCGATCAGGTTGGTGCCGACGTCGGCACCCGCCGCCCTTCCAAACCCTTGCTGGCACAGCGTTTTCACACCGCCATGCGAGCATGGCCAGACGTTGGTAGATTTGCACCTTGCGACGGGCACTTTCAAGTGGCTCCAACTCCCTTCATTTCAAGGAATCTCAAGGGGTTCGAGCATCCCCTGGACCCCCCTTCACCACCTCCGCGCTCGCGGAGGCTGTTGAGGAGTCCGCTCCTTCGTCGGAACAAAACTGATCGACTCCACGGTGCCAAGCCCATTGAAGGGGAAGACACGTGCCGTGGCATTCTCGCCTCCTGTAGAGGCAGTATAAAAATATACCTTCCGACGCTCATAAAGTCAAACAACAACGATGCCGCTGTCCTGCTCGGGAAGAGGTTGGCCGATAACCGTGGCCGCTTCGCGGGCATCCTTCTCGTTAGGGCCAAGGTCCAGAATCATGGCCTGATCTTCCTTCTGATTCATTTGCTCCTCGAGATCGGTCTGCAACCGCACGCGGTCGATGTCTTTGAGCACACAAAAGAAGACCGAGAACTGCCAGGCTTCGCCGTACCCTTTAAGCACCTTGTGGACACGCCGCAATCGTTTTGGATCTCTGATGTCGTAACAAACCAGGTAGCATCGACGCATAATAGCCTCCGGCAACTCAGCGCGTGGTCAGGAACGCCAGAGAAGGAATATCTCCCGTGAGCCAGGCCGCAATCATTCGCGCATGCAAAACGATCATTCGCCGGTAGCTCAAACGATACTCGAAGACCGGATGGGTGACCTCTGTATCCATTCTTCTGCCAAGTGCATTGAAAAAGCCCCGTCTGCCGGCATCGGTGAGCGAACAGCCGGAGGCAGTGCGAAGAAAATGTCCCTCGGTCAATTCGCCTCGGTTAAAGCATGTGATCGCCACGGAATCCGCGATCAGTGGTCGAAACGGTTCCATGAGATCGAGCGCGAGCGCGGGACGTCCCGGCTTCGATACGTGAAATCCGCCGATAGAGGGCTCCAGTCTTGCGAGGCGCAACGCCGCCACGCATTCGTGAGTCAACATCGAGTACGCAAGCGACAGACAGGAGTTGATGGGATCGGGTGGAGGTCTGCGCTTCCTGCCGTTGGCATCGAATTCCACCGACAGAGGGCCCTTGAACATTCCAGAAAAATGCCCGAAGTAGATGGCCGCCGCCTGACCCTCATGCCCGCGCACCGAATCTACCGAATCCGACTGCGCCGCATTCTTAGCCTCCTTCACCAGATCAGCAGCTACGCCAGCAGGCAGCGAGCTGTGATTGCGGAGAAGGAGTGTTCGTTGGTTCATGATCTTGGCCGACACGAGGGCACGTGCAAGTTCGAGGCAGACCTCCATGCGGTCGAGTTTACGAATCTGTGACCTTCGAACCTCGGCGCTGACTGAATCGAGCGGATCGATCATGGCCACCAGCCGTCCCGCCGGTGAAAGAAACGCGATAGGAGTGTTCATGTCGGCAAGGGCACGAATCGCCTGGGTGGTGATTTGCACAGAACCAAGCAGTGAAAGGCTTTCGAGGTTGGCAAGCGGCATGGTCTTGACCGCGGAGCCATTCTTGTCGGTGACTCTCAATTCCATGCCGCGAACTCCGACCTTCACGCCTTCTTGCTGAGCCACCACATGAATGCCGTCATCGCGCGGCGGCCAGATCTTTCTCGGGGTAAGTTCGTCACTTGAAGATTGAGCACGCTGGTGATTGACCTCGTCCGGCAGGCATATCGGCTGAAGCGAGCACCGCGGACAGCGCGGATCATTGACCAACGGGAGAGGCCGTGAACCTTCGGCGCATTGTTTCGCGTTGTCCAGGGTCAGCAAGGCTTCGGCCTTGAGAGCATCATCGACAGTGATTCTGAGACGAAGCTTCTCCCCGGCGTAGTAGATGACCGCTTCACTAACCGTGTACCCGGCGTCCTCAAGAAGAATAGCTTGCAAGCCCACTTGAACACGGTCCGTGGGCCACGCTTCTGTGTGCGAAAGTGGAGCTTCCTCTGCTTCGCCCGGATCGTCGGGAGGTGGACCCAATGAAACGCGCTTAGGACGACCTTTGCGATATTCGACGGGCACTGCGACTTGACCCGAGATCTCCGCCAAGTCCAATGTCGCGGTGAGACCGAGCGACTCGCTTGTTAAAGCCAGACTCCGAACTACTTTCGGCCGATCGGGGTCCACCTCACTTTCATCCACCTTCTCCTGAGCGGCGCTGGGTTTGTCTACGCGTCGATGGACAGCGACCCCTTTCTCCGTGTCACTGCTGGGGACAAAGATGCCTTCTACCTGCATGTAGTAGAAAAGACGCGGGCAGTAGGCATGTTCGGCCACGTTCCGGGCCGGCCAAAGGCTCTCATCCATAGTAGGCTCCCGGCCACGGAGTGGTCATCATTATTGTTTCTCCCGGCTATTTGTTGGGCACGCAAAGCTGCGCAGGATATCGACCACTCGAGCCTGCACTTGATTCTGATAGGCGGAATAGACTTCCCACGCCACGCCCTCTGTCGAAATCTCCCGTGAAGAGACATCTCGCCAGAGGTTAACAACCTCTTTGGACTGTGACTTGGCCTTCCCGGCTTTCTTCCTGGTTACGCCTCCGCTGACAACCGACGCATCTTTGAGTGGCATGTCCAGGTTGATCGCGGCACTACCTTTTACCTTGTCTGGGGTGGGTTTGAAGCTGGCTGGATCGCATGGTACATACCACCACTTTCCCGGCCAGTCCGGGTCAGTAAGCGCCCGCAGACCGATGTTTGCGGCGGCGTTCAGGTCGGCTTGAAGGCTCTTCGCTCCCTGGGAGTCCCGGCTGGCCGAAACAAATATCTCGCCTCCGCTTACTGGAACACGGACAACCCCGGCCTTCTCCCAATCGGCTACAGTTTTGTCCTTCCACATTGCGTTCAGGTCACGGAGGAACCGTTCGCGTGCGTCGCCCTTGTTCCCGGCCTGCTTCGCCTCCGCTTGCTTAACCTGCTTCCTCCAGAACGGCGACCGCATGAATTCATTGACGGGCACATCCTGACAGCGGATACCGGGCGCTCCGGTACGGGAGTCCTGGCGCGACGTGTAGCTCGCCGAAACTTCGCGGAGGTGCAGGCCGTGCAGTTGGCAGGCTTCGGCCAGGTACTTCTTGACCTTTGAGGACGACCAGGTCATGAGTTGACGATTTTCCCGCCGAGTACGAGTTTCCTCCGGCCGGTAGTGGGTGAGGTCTTCGATGACGATGGCGTGGCATGGCTCGTCTACGCGGACGTCTGGGCGTTTGGGGTCCTTGCCTCCCATGGGCCGCCTCATCCGCCCGATACCGAGCGCCGCCTCGCCTATGCGACTGGCAAGTTGCTTGACGCGCTGCTCGCGTAAATGTTCCAGGGCGTCCAAGGCGCTCTGCCCAAACTGTTCTTTGGTTTCAGCCCTTGTGCCGTCCGGTTGAAGGCGGGTGAAGAATCCCACCTGAACCTTGCGACGGAACTCGGTAAGCGTGGCAAGACGGGGAAGGGAGAGCCCGCCGACCTTGCGAATGGCCGGGTCACTGGCGTGCTTTCCACGTGGGAGGACCCAATCCTTGAACCAACGTAGCTGTTTTCTCCACCCCCCATCGTCATCTTCCCATCGTTTCTTCCAAGCGTCGTGGAAAGCCTCCCGAAGGGTCACATCCCGGGCCAGCGCCTGCGCCACATCGTAGAGGTTTTCTCGATTCTCCTTTTGCTTCTTTTTGCGCTCTACACCGGAGACCTCCTCACCGATTTCCTCCGGAGCCTTGTATCCGGACAACCTGGTGATATGGTCATCCCACAATTGCTTTGCCGCGTCGTCCCGCCATCCACGGGAGGATGTCAATCCATACCAGAGGAGCAGAGCATCTTGGATAAATTCGATGTGCTTACCATTCCGCGCAGTCGCATCTTCGCTCGCTGAAGCATCTTTCGCCTCGGTGAAGTAGTATCTGCGGTCACCGGGCATGGGTTTGTATTCCGCTGTCATGGCGAAGGCGATTCGCGCACGGTCGCCATGGCGTTTGAGCGCGAGGCGCATGGTGCGGACGGCGGAGGACATCAGTTCGTCCACGGAAAGCGATGGCTTACGGAGTTCGCCTTCGTCCGTCTCGGCAGAGCCTTGAACCTCGTTTGCCGGTGTCCAGCCCAGATTACGTAGCTCATCGAGTCTCGATTTTTGCTTGCCGGACTGGCCCCAGGCTGCCTTGACCAATCGGTCGATAATTGGCGCGGTCCTGCCCAACTCGGCTTCGAGTCGATGCACCGCCCATATCTCCTCGTTGGACGCCTCGCGAACCCCTTCCTCCTCGCCTTGGAGCTTGATGAGGAACTGGCGGTCCAGGCGCGCCCACGGGGCGGGATGCTGCGTGCCGCCCGGCAATGTGTCCGCGCCGATGCGGCGATAGATGGTGGTTTCCTCGACCATGACTTGATTGCCCTTCTTCTGCTTTGTCGCTTTTCTCTTGAGATGCAGGTAAAGATCGCTCGCCTTCGGCGCTTCATGCCCGGCGACCTGGCACGCTTTCTTGACCTGCTCAGCGTTTACCGTTTCCCATACCGCGCACGCTGCGGCGTAGCGGTGGCCGAGGTCTACAGAAAGCACTCGCAGGCCGGGTAGACGGGAGAGGATGAGCCGGGCGTGGCCTTTCCGATCCTTGTTTGTATCAGCATGGGGCCAGTATTGCGGGTTGATTCTGAGCTGGAGCTTTTCGGCAAATTCGCACCACGGACCTTGCGGTTGCAGCTTTGCCGAGAAAGTCACCAACCAACGGATGCGGTCCATCATTCCGGACATCCGGCGCTCACGTTCTTGGTCGGATAAACTGAGGTTGTCCCTCACTACGGCGATGGCTTCCAACTGCTGCCTTGGAGCCTGCAACCTGCCATTCCAGTCTGCTTGTTCAAAGAGCCCCGAGATTTTCACCTCATCGCTCTTGGTCACATTTGAAGCCGCTCGTCCCAATCTGTCCGCGCGGGCAACCTCGGAAGATCCATCATTCTGAACATCTTGTCCGAGAGCCAGATCATGCGCCAACCTCTTGGACTGCCAGCACAAAGGAACTGATACCATCCCGTTCCCGGTCCAAAGCGTCAGGCAAAGCGCTCGAGGAAAGGGCGTTTGCGCGTTTTTGTGGACGTCAAAACAGATGTCCCAGCGGGACTTCCCGAAATCGCAGAAGATGGGATGCAAAAGCGCGTCGGGGTGGCGGTACGCCGGCACCTTGAAGTGCCGTTTCTTGAATTCCGCTTCGGCAGCAAGAGCGTAGTCAATCAGCGGCTGAGGGTCGGGAGCTTTCGCGGCATCGCCTTCCTTGTGCCAAACGCATACGGCGTCGTCTTCGGCGAGAGCCTCGAATAGCTGGATGTCACCGAACTTGTCGATCTCCGGATCGTCCTGCAACGCCCGAGCGGCGGCAATCCGGTCGGCGCTGGTACTACATGAACTCTTACTCCATGCGGCGACCACTTCCTTCCATCCGTCCACCGCCCGCCGACGGATACGGTAGGGTTCCAAAGCACCTGACGTTCCCGAACGTTCCGAGCAGAACGAATCCAACCAATCCCTCACCGGACCAGGGACGTTGGCCATCTTCTGGGTATCTTCCTCAAAGCGACGACGCTCCGCCTCGGCACGCTTGATCCACGTGTGGGCCAACGAAACACGGCGGGCCGCGTGGTCAAGTATGACGGCGAACTCGGAATGCCTGGCCGAGCCTCCATCCTGCAAGTAAGTGAACCCACAAACTGCCTCCACGTTCTTCAGGATCGCGTCGGAGTATGGTCGTCTGCCCTTCGATCCGGTATTTTGATTGCACTTCTGGGCATCTTTGGTCGCTTTATCTTTCAGGCTCGCAAGGTCCTGTTGAGTAACGGTGGTTTTGGTGGCGAGCTGATTGAGAAGGTTGCGTGTCGCGCTCTTGTAACCGGGACCGCTGATCAGACCAAGCACGCCTTGTAGGTCATTCGATGCAAGAGTGGATTCATTGAGGGCGGCTACGAGATTATTAATA
>JAXGLO010000002.1:0-2332 GCA_040769125.1 Thermoleophilia bacterium
GGTCGGGTAACCCAGCCGAGATGCGTGTTGCCAGCAGGATCGTTCTGGAATCCATTCTGCGCGTAGCTGGCGCTCGGGTATCCCCATGTTGACCCGTTGTTCAGGGTCCTTCCGAGATTGGTGTTATTGGATGGGTTTGAGCTTGTCCCATACTGTCCACTTGCTGCAGTGAACTGAAGGCCGATGAAGTAGTTGTCGACGGTGCTGTAGCCGGTGTTCGCGGTGTAGTCGCCGCTGTTATCCTGCGCATACTGGCCGGCAATCGTAACAACCCAGTCATTGCCGGATCCGGGATTCAGAATGCGAACCACCTGCTGAGTCCCGGTGTGTCAATGACCACCCAATCTTGTAGGTCCGTGACCATCCAAAGATGCAGGTCACGAACGGCGACGTCGCCGCCCCTTCAGGCGCTCTCTTGCTCTGTGCCACCTCCTTTGAGCTGGTCGAGACGTCCGCGCAGCCGCCACGAGGGTCCGTTGATGGTCAGCACCTCGGCCTTGTGCAGCAGCCGGTCGAGGATCGCCGCGGCGAGCGCTTCGTCGCCGAAGAGCGGCGCCCATTCGGCGATGCTCTTGTTCGAGGTGATGAGCATCGAGCCGTGACCGTAGCGGCGGTTCACGAGCTGGAAGAAGCGGTTGGCGTCGGCGTTCTCGAGCGGCAGGTAGCCGAGCTCGTCGACGATCAGCAGCTGCGGCCGGCAGTAGTGCGCGAGACGGTTGCGCAGGCTGCCGAGCTGGTCGGCGCGGCGCAGGTCGCGGATCAGCTCGTCGAGCGTTACGTAGCGGCAGAAGTAGCCCGCCGCGAGCGCCTCCATCGCCAGGGCCACGCCGATGTGCGTCTTGCCCACGCCCGGCGGACCGAGGAGCAGCACGCAGGCGTGGCGCTCGAGGAAGCGCAGGCTGCGCAGCTCGGCGACCCGCTTGGGATCGAGCTGTGGCTGGAAGGCGAGCTCGAACTCGTCGAAGGTCTTGCGGTGCGGCAGGCCGCTGAGCTTGAGCCGGCTCGCGTAGCGGCGGCCTTCCAGGGCACCGACCTCCTCCTCGAGCACGAGGTCGACGAGCTCGCGGTAACCCATCTGCGCCTCCTCGGCGCGCGCGACGAGATCGTCGAGGTGCTCGGCGAGGGCGGGCAGCTTGAGCTCGGCGGCGTTGCGCCGGATGCGCTCGTCGATCAGCTCAGACACGGGAGAGCTCCTCGTAGAGGGCCAGCGGCCGGGCGTGGACGGGCGTCTGCGGCAGCGCCGCCATGAGTTCGGCCAGGGAGACGCTGCCCACGTGCGGGTCGGGCAGCAGGCGCGGCGGGGCGCCGCGCTGGTGGTAGGCGAGCAGGCGATCCTCGCCCGGCCTGCGCATCTCCAGCTCGCGCTCGCCGATCACGATCTCGACGCGCTCGCCCGGAGCGGCGCGGGGCACGAGGTAGCGCCGGCCCTCGAAGCTCACGAAGCCGTCGCGGGCGACGCGACGACTCGTGCGCGCGACGACCAGGTAGGGGAGCCCGGGCAGCTCGAGCAGCGCCGCCCGGTCGCGCAGGGCCCGCTCGGCGACCACCTCGCCGTGGGTGCCGTGCACGCGCACGCGCGCGACCTCCTCGTTCCAGAGCGCCCAGCGCTCGTTGGCCTGCTCGTAGCTCGTCCAGCCGTGATGTGCGGTGAGCCGCCCGCGCAGCCAGCGCACGTCGCTCTCGACCTTGCCCTTGGTCTTGGCATGCCCCGGCAGGCAGAGCCTCAGGGCGAAGCCGTAGTGGGCGGCCGAGGCGAGCGCCTCGGGGTGGTAGAGCTCGGTAAGGCCGGCGAGGTGGCCGACGTGGCGGCGCACCACCGTCTTGGTGCGGTCGTAGAGGATCTGGTGCGGGACGCCGCCGAAGTGGGCGAAGGCGGCGCGGTGGCAGGCCCAGAAGGTGACGAGGTCCTGGGAGCCGGTGAAGCGCACGAAGGCGTCACGCGAGTGGCCGAGCACCATGTGGAAGGCGTAGAGCGGCAGCTCGATGCCGGAGGGCGTCGTGAGCGGCTCCTCGTGCGACCAGTCGACCTGGGCCTGATGGCCGGGAGCGGTCTCGAAGCGTTCCTCGGGCTCGGCCGGCGGCTTCGGTCGGGCCGCCTCCACGTAGCGGCGCACGGTCTGGTAGCTGCCCGAGAAGCCGTAGTCGCGCACGAGGTCCTGGTGGATGCGCTTCGCCTGCGGCGGCGGCGTCTTCGCGAGCCAGGCGTCGACGAGCGGCTTGAAGGGGTCGAGCACCGAGGGCGCCGGCGGCCGCCGGTAACGCGGCTGGCAGTCGGCCTCGACGTAGCGCTTCACGGTGCGCCAGTCACGCCCCAGGCGGCGGGCGATCTCGC